>NZ_JBSICD010000086.1:0-299 GCF_058246155.1 Providencia sp. UF-183
TACGCTGGGCTGGAAAGATATCAATAACAAAGCCGACTTTACCGCCGAGCACACTGGCGGTTCGATTGGCACCGGTGAGTCAGTTGGTGACCAATGCTGCGGGTGGCTTATTATCCAATGCCAATAACAGCGGCCATGCGGAAGGCACCACGCAATCTGCGGTCAGTGACGGTACCGTCATTGTTCGCAATGACGACAAACAAAAACAGGATGTTAACGAGGTCAATCGCGATACCGAGCACGCCAATGACGGCAGCATCAACCCGATATTCGATAAAGAGAAAGAACAAAACCGCTTA
>NZ_JBSICD010000087.1:0-292 GCF_058246155.1 Providencia sp. UF-183
TGCATCCGGGAGGATTCGAACCTCCGACCGCTCGGTTCGTAGCCGAGTACTCTATCCAGCTGAGCTACGGATGCATATTTACTGCAAGACGTGCTTCTCTCTCAAACTTCTTATCAACATCTACTTCTGTAAATCAATTTCATCGTTACTGCACTATTTTGATTACTCGCTAAGTAGAATCAAAATAAAACCCCACAAGGTATTCCTCTAGGGTTGAGATGGTGCATCCGGGAGGATTCGAACCTCCGACCGCTCGGTTCGTAGCCGAGTACTCTATCCAGCTGAGCTACGG
>NZ_JBSICD010000088.1:0-281 GCF_058246155.1 Providencia sp. UF-183
TCGGCTACTTGGGTCACATACTTATGTATGCTCCCCAAGCTATCCTCATTTTGCCGCCTAGCCACAGCGCGAATGATTTAGAAAATTAAATGGTTGTTATCCTTCATGCGGTGGGGGTGTTGGCTGTACTCGGCTACTTGGGTCACATACTTATGTATGCTCCCCAAGCTATCCTCATTTTGCCGCCTAGCCACAGCGCGAATGAAATGGTTGTTATCCTTCATGCGGTGGGGGTGTTGGCTGTACTCGGCTACTTGGGTCACATACTTATGTATGCTCCC
>NZ_JBSICD010000009.1:0-202872 GCF_058246155.1 Providencia sp. UF-183
TGCGTAAGTGAATTTGATAAAGATTAGCGGGTATTCTTATTGTTGGCGCTGTCTTTTTAGCGTGGGTAAGGCCTGAAAATGAAGCGATAAAGCTCTTTGTCAGTTAATCATAAGCCAATCAGTGGTTTACTCAGCAATTAACTTATTTATCTAGGGATCTTTTTATCATTGTTAATCAATAACCCGCTTGGCAATTATCGGGGTTATCACAATTTTCATCATGTTAGCCCTTATCATAGCTCCTTTTTCTCATCTGAAATCACCCCAGTATTTATGCGACACCTTTTATTGCTCATCCATAATCCACTTAGCAACTAACTTATCTGTTTATGGCACTGTAGTTGCGTAAGTGAATTTGATAAAGATTAGCGGGTATTCTTATTGTTGGCGCTGTCTTTTTAGCGTGGGTAAGGCCTGAAGGTGAAGCGATAAAGTCCCTTGTCAGTTAATGATAAGGTAATCAGTAGTCCACTTGGCAACTAACTTATTTATCTAGAGCTCTTTTTTGTCATCAAATAATAATCAGCTAAGCAATTAACGGGGGATCACGATTTTCATTATGTTAACTTCCACCATAGTTCCTTTTCCTACCCAAAATCGTCCTCTGCCTTTATGCCACTTCTTGTTGTAGTTAATCAATAATCCACTTAGTAACTAACTTATCTGTTTATGGCACTGTAGTTGCGTAAGTGAGGATGATAAAGATTAGCGGGTAATCTAGTTGTGGGCGCTGTCTTTTTCAGAGTAGGTAAGGCCTGAAGATGAAAAGATTAGTTAATCATAAGACAATCAGTAGTCCACTCAGCAATTAACTCATTTATGGCACTTTTTCTCATCGCTGATCAATAATCCGCTTAGCAACTAACTTGTGTTATCACATTGCTTATTATTCCCGCGTTTTTATTCTGTTTTCTACCATCCAATTGATTGCGGCTATGCATAGATAGTCGCTATAGCGATAAGTATATTTATGGAGTAGGCAGGTTAAAAGAGTGGTGGCTTTCATCTATGGCTACTTTTTATCTCATTAGTGATAGATAAATCATGACCTATTAAAAATAATAATGACTTAACGTAATTATCTGGCTTGTTTGTTCTGATCCCGTCATATAATATTTATCAGTTTAATGGTTTTTATGGTGCTAATTAATACACCTATTATGTCCATTTTTTCTACAGTAAACTCAGTAATATCAATCAATAAAGTAAAATTAACCAATTTTACTTATATAAAAAGTGGTTATTATATTTGCAAATTATTGATAGAAAAATGCGCAATTGTTTATTTTTTTATATAAAAATTGTTAAATTGATGTTTCATTTACTTACATTTATACTGTTTCAAAGTAGTTAATGGCATATCTAGTTATCGCGTTATAGATGAAGTTTGCTTATAAGTGAAATTTTCAAAGGAAAGAAACTCGCATCTTGATATGAAAGATAGGTCTGCTAAGCAAGTTATACCTTCTTATGTATTGTATTTCTTGTAAACAATACCTCTGTACCATAGGTGGATCACATGAATAAAACAAAAAGCGCTAACCATAAAATTTTTGACCAAATCCTTTCTGTGAATAACCAGAAAGAAAATGAGTTTAACAATGGCCAAGATGGTGCAACGATTCTTTCTTTATTGGTGATGTTTTTTGTACCCTTTTTACTGCTAAATGCCGTGAGAAACTTCGTTGGAATTGAGTATAGCTTTGCATCTGTTGTGGGAATGCTAGCAATCAGTGGGATTATCACTATCACATTGTTTAAAACGCTAAAATTGGGTTCCCAATTTGCGGATAAGCATGTTGTATTAGACCAATTACTTTCTCGTTATACGCCGAAAAATAAGCAAGAATTCAAAAAATTACAAGAAGAGAGAAAAACAAATTCAGTTGATTTTTATTCACTTGTAGAAAATTGGGCTGATGTAGAAAGACAACACTATGCAAGATAGCAACGAATAACGAAAATAAAAATAAGTCCTTAAATATTATCAATATCCTTCTTTTCTCTATGTAGAAAGAAGGATTTTTTTTGTCTTAGTGAGCTTACTATGGTTTTTATTAAGGCCATAAACTTAAAGGGATAAGAAAGGATAATAAAAAAAACGGCTCGATGTTTTGAGCCGTTTTGGGTGGCAATTAAGTGAAACTTAGTGAGATTTACCTTGTTCAATACCCAAGCCAATTTGTGAACGAACAAACTGCTCTTTAAAGCGTTCTCTTTCCATTCTGCCTTGTTCTGAGTTATCGGTAATAGAGAATAACCAAGATGCGACAAATGCGACAATCATAGAGAATAATGCTGGATATTCATAAGGATAGATAGGTTTATCATGGTGTAGGATACCTACCCAAATTGTTGGCCCTAAAATCATTAAGACGACTGCTGTAGTTAGCCCTAACCAACCCCCTGCTAATGCGCCGCGAGTGGTGAGTTTGCGCCAGTACATTGACAGTAAAATAATTGGGAAGTTACAGCTTGCTGCGATGGAGAAGGCTAAACCGACCATGAAAGCAATATTTTGTTTTTCAAACAAAATACCAAGTCCAATTGCAACAAAACCTAAGATAACAACCGTAATTTTTGAGACTCGTAACTCGTCTTTTTCGTCAGCTTTACCATTTTTCATTGCCATCGCATAAAGGTCATGGGATACCGCTGAAGCACCAGCAAGTGTTAAACCTGCAACAACCGCAAGAATGGTGGCGAAAGCAACCGCAGAAATAAAGCCTAGGAAGAAGTTACCACCAACAGCGTCAGCTAGGTGAACCGCAGCCATATTGGTACCGCCTATCAACGCACCTGCAGCATCTTTAAATGCAGGGTTTGAGCTGACAAGAACAATCGCACCGAAGCCAATAATGAAGGTTAATATGTAGAAGTAACCGATAAATCCTGTTGCATAGAACACGCTCTTACGGGCTTCTTTTGCATCACTAACTGTGAAGAAGCGCATAATAATATGAGGAAGGCCTGCTGTACCGAACATCAAGGCTAAGCCGAGTGATAAAGCGGATATTGGGTCGGAAACGAGTCCCCCTGGGCTCATAATAGCAATGCCATTTTTATGAACGGCAACGGCTTCTTTAAATAAGGTATTAAAGTTAAAGCCGACGTGCTTCATGACCATTACTGCCATGAATGTGGCACCCGCTAATAATAAAATTGCTTTGATGATTTGCACCCATGTGGTCGCTAACATTCCACCAAACAGGACATATAGCACCATCAAGATACCGACAATCACAACAGCAACATGGTAATTTAGGCCGAATAATAATTCGATTAATTTACCTGCGCCTACCATTTGAGCGATGAGATAGAGTGCGACGACGACCAACGAACCGACCGCAGATAAAATTCGAATCGGCCTTTGTTTTAACCGGTAAGATGCAACGTCGGCGAAAGTGTAGCGACCTAAATTACGTAAGCGCTCAGCAATTAAGAATAGAATGATCGGCCAGCCAATTAAGAAACCAATTGAGTAGATTAGCCCATCATAGCCAGAAGTATAAACCAGAGCGGAGATCCCTAAGAAGGAGGCGGCGGACATAAAGTCCCCAGCAATTGCCATCCCATTTTGGAAACCTGTAATTTTCCCGCCTGCTGTATAGTAATCAGAGCGAGAACGCGTTCTTTTCGACGCCCAATAAGTGATATATAACGTAAAACCGACGAACAGCAAGAACATCACAATAGCTTGAATATTGACAGGCTGACGTTCAACATCCCCTGTCAATGCATCGGAAAATGCCATTGATGAGGTAAAAAAGAGAATGAGTGAGAGCAAATATTTCATTTTTCTACCTCTTTTAAAATTTCGGCCGTTAAACGGTCATATTCACCATTAGCACGGATAACGTATAGCCCGGTTAACACAAACGAAATGATGATCAGTCCAACACCCACAGGGATCCCCCTAGTGATATATGAACCTTCCGCAATTGGGGTACCTAACCAGCTAGGGTCAAAAGCGATAAGAAAAATAAAACCAACATACAGGACAAGCGTTATTACTGATAACAACCATGAAAAGCGACTACGTTTTCTAACCAGTTCTTTGAAGCGAGGGTTATCCTCTACCTTTTCGTAAGCAGTAGCATTCATCAGAGTTCTCCTCTGTTATTGTATTATTGGCATACCCTATTCTCTTTAAATACCTAGAAATTGGCCGCAGTAACCTACCCGAAAAGATTATCGGGGGATTTATGCACTTAATTTCTAGTGCTTAATGATTTTGAGTATTTATATAAAGGCCGCCATAAGACGGCCTTTTAACGCTATGACATACTCATAGACTGTTTTTCTTCGAGTAGTTTTTCGACAACACCCGGATCTGCCAGCGTGGAGGTATCTCCAAAGTTGCTGGTGTCCCCTGATGCAATTTTTCGTAGGATACGGCGCATAATTTTACCGGAACGGGTTTTTGGCAAAGAATCCGTCCAGTGAAGAACGTCCGGTGTTGCGATTGGGCCAATTTCTTTACGCACCCAATTGCGAACTTCAGTGTATAGCTCAGGAGAGGGTTCAACCCCTGATATTAATGTGACATAGGCATAGATTGCCTGCCCCTTAATACTATGAGGAATACCAACCACAGCGGCTTCAGCCACTTTCGGGTGCGAGACGAGGGCGGACTCAATCTCTGCGGTGCCTAAACGGTGGCCTGAGATATTCAGTACATCGTCAACACGACCTGTGATCCAGTAATAACCATCTTCATCACGACGAGCGCCATCACCACTAAAGTACATGCCTTTAAAGGTGGAGAAATAGGTTTGCTCGAAGCGCTCGTGATCGCCAAATAAAGTACGGGCTTGACCCGGCCATGAATCGACAATCACTAAGTTACCTTCGGTTGCCCCTTCAATAGGTTCACCGAGGTTATCCACAAGTGCAGGACGGACACCAAAGAAAGGCAATGTTGCGGAGCCCGGTTTTAACATGGTTGCACCCGGCAGCGGTGTGATCATAAAACCACCCGTTTCGGTTTGCCACCATGTATCAACCACTGGGCAACGGCTGTTACCAATCTTTTTGTAGAACCATTCCCACGCTTCAGGATTAATTGGCTCGCCAACAGAACCAAGAATACGTAATGAGCTACGGTCGGTACCTTCAATCGCTTTGTCGCCTTCCGCCATTAATGCACGGATAGCAGTTGGCGCGGTATAAAGAATATTGACTTGGTGCTTATCAACGACCTGACTCATTCGATTAACGGATGGGTAATTTGGTACACCTTCAAACATAACAGTTTTTGCGCCATTGGATAATGGCCCATAGAGTAAGTAGCTATGGCCTGTTACCCAGCCCACATCTGCAGTACACCAGTAGACTTCACCTGGATGATAGTCAAAGGTATATTTAAACGTGAGTGTGGCATAAACCAGATAACCACCAGTGGTGTGAAGAACCCCTTTGGGTTTACCTGTTGAGCCTGAGGTGTACAGAATGAACAGCGGGTCCTCCGCGCTCATTTCTTCTGGCGGGCAATCAGCGCTAACCCCTTTGATGACGTCATGCCACCATAAGTCGCGATCTTCGACCCAACTTGGGACATTGCCTGTACGTTGGTAGACAATGACATTCGTAACGGTAGTGACTTGCGGGTTGGCTAATGCGTCATCCACATTTTTCTTCAGTGGGATAGCACGCCCTGCACGTAAACCTTCATCTGCGGTGATAATCAGCTTCGCTTTACAGTCAATAACGCGACCAGAGACCGCCTCAGGAGAGAAACCAGCGAAAATGACCGTATGGATAGCGCCGATACGCGCACACGCTAGCATGGCGACAGCGGCTTCGACGACCATTGGCATATAAATCGCCACGACATCGCCTTTGCGGATACCTTGTTTTTTTAAGACGTTAGCAAATTGGCTAACATCATGATGCAGTTCACGGTAAGTGACATTTTTTGACGATGACGGGTCATCGCCTTCCCAAATAATCGCTACTTGGTCGCCTTTTTCAGCCAGATGGCGGTCCAAGCAGTTTGCACTTAGATTTAAAGTGCCATCTTCAAACCAACGGATATCGATGTGTCCGGGGTCAAAAGAGGTATTCTTAACGCGGGTGTACGGTTTAATCCAATCAACGATTTTTCCTTTTTCGCCCCAAAATCCTTCAGGGTCTTGAATCGAGCGTTGGTACTCATCGTTATACTGTTGTTCGGTAATCAGGGCATTTTTTGCAATTTCAGCAGGAACGGGATGTTTAGTTATTTGAGTCATATTATTATCTCCTTGCAGATGTTAATACTATGTCAAAAAACGGTTAACTAAAGCACGAAATATAAATTTGTTTTTCTTTTGCGCGGAAGATCACGTATTAATTGTAATGAGATTTGCAGGATTATCATTTGATGCTAAATCCAGTATTGGAATATAAATCTAAAAATATTGAAAATGTTAGATGTAAAGAAAAATAAACTGTGGGGATGTTGGTATTAGTTACTGTATAAACTAATTCTCATAGGGAATGCAAAAGACCACAATTTTATCATGGATTTGATAATGATTTTCATTAACAGTAAAATAACTATAATAGAGAGAAATTCACAAGGTGCGAAACTACGCAAGTGCCATACCCTATGAACCTTGTGGTGAAAATGAGAAACATAGTGGTATTTACGTCACTGGAGACAATAAAATGAGTTATACATTACCTGCTTTACCTTATGCTTATGATGCGTTGGAACCACATTTTGACAAACAAACCATGGAAATCCACCACACTAAGCACCATCAAACCTATGTGACTAACACCAACACGGCGTTAGAAAAATTACCTGAATTAGCAGGTCTGGATATTGACGTTCTGATTCAAAAATTAGACCAAATTCCTGCTGATCAACGTACCTTCGTACGTAACAATGCGGGTGGTCACTCAAACCACAGCATGTTCTGGAAAGGTTTGAAATTAAATACTGAATTAAAAGGCGACTTGAAAGCGGCTATCGAGCGCGATTTTGGTAGCGTTGATGCATTCAAAGAGCTGTTTGAGAAAGCAGCAGCAACTCGCTTTGGTTCAGGCTGGGCGTGGCTGGTTCTAAAAGATGACGGTAAATTAGCTGTTGTTTCAACTGCTAACCAAGACAGCCCATTAATGGGTGAAGCGATTTCTGGCGCTTCAGGCTACCCAATCATCGGTTTAGATGTGTGGGAACATGCATATTACCTGAAATTCCAAAACCGTCGCCCTGATTACATCAAAGCGTTCTGGTCAGTGGTTAACTGGGACGAAGCAGCGGCACGTTTCGCTTCAAAAGCTAAATAATTAGACTTTTTAATTAAGTCTCAATGGGCGTAGCATCGATGGTGCTGCGCCTTTTTTATTTGCAGCCCATTTGATTGTTATCTCGAGTTGCATTCTTTATGATAAAGGCTTCGTCACCAATTTATGTGGAGAGCGCCGCCCATGTCATTCCTACCCCAAGTCTTTATCGGTAAAGTCCAAGCAACGCAATCTTGCGGTCGAAGTGCGATTCATAAACATGCGGCAGATGGGTTATTGATGTTGGGGCAGCTTGGATTAGAGGGCGATGAGCAAGCAGAAACGCGTTTTCACGGTGGCCCTGATAGAGCGCTTTGCCATTATCCTCGTGATCACTACGAATTTTGGCTTAATGCATATCCTGAACAAGATGACTTATTTATGGCATCAGCATTCGGTGAAAATATCTCCACACTGGGAATGACTGAAGAAAATGTATTTATCGGTGATATTTATGGGTGGGGGGATGCGCGAATTCAGGTTACTCAACCTCGCTCTCCTTGCTATAAGCTGAACGGCTTAACGGGCGTGGAAAACTTCGCTCAAATCATGCAAGACAACGGTCGTTGTGGGTGGTTATATCGCGTGATTAAAACGGGGAATGTCAGTGCTAATTCACCGCTAACGCTATTGAGCCGCAACAGTGATGTTTCAGTACAAGAGGCGATAATGATTGCATTTCATGCCCCCTATGATGAGCAGCTGTATCATAGGCTCCTCAGTGCAGCGGGGTTATCTGCCAGTTGGAGCCTAACGATGCAAAATCGCCTTGATAATCATCGCATTGAAGAATTTAGCCACCGTTTATTTGGTAAACGCAGTTAGGATTGACCGATAAACTGCTGGTACCAAGGCGTACCAGCCATTAGTTCTGCATGGCTACCTTGAGCAATAATCTCTCCATCTTCCATATAGACGATGTTATCTGCTAAACACGCAAGGTGAGGGTGATGAGTGACCACAATGCGAGTTTGCTGAGCCGCTTGAGTGATTAAGGAAATCACGGAAGCCGTATTGATGGTGTCAAGGCTTGCCGTTGGTTCATCCATTAAAATGATACCTGGGTGGCGCAGAAGTAGCCGTGCAATACCTAAACGCTGTTTTTGCCCGCCAGAAAGTGCCATGCCACTCGCGCCGACATCTTGGTTTAAAAAATCAGGAATATCTTCAAAATTTAACTGTGACAGCAATATGTTAACCTCTCGGTCATCAATATTTGCATCTTCTAATGTTAAGTTTTGGCGTACGCTGCCGCGAAAGAGTGCGCTGTCTTGCAATAAAACCCCACGCTTTGAACATAGCGCTTCTTGCGATAATTCCATCAGGTTTTTATTACCGTAACTGACAGAGCCTTGAGTCGGGTCTTGTAGACGAGCGAGTAAGCTTAAGAGTGTGCTTTTCCCTGCACCAGACGGGCCAACGATAGTCGTGAAAGTATTATGAGCAAAACTGACGGTAATGTTATTTAAAATTCGTTTCTTTTTATCATGATAGAAAGATAACTTTTGGCAACGGACATCATTATTTTCAGGAGCAGGGGCTCGATAGGGAAATGCTAATTCAGGGGTAATCAATGCGGATTCGACCTGTTTAATCGATTGTTTTGCTTGTCTTAATGATTGGTTTAAATGCGAAAGAAGCCAGAGCGGTTCAATAAACCGCGCTAATAACACCATTCCCGCTAACCATAAGCTTAATGGCATATCACCTTGGATCATTTTTTGAATGCCTAAATAAAACAACGCGATAAAAATGATTTGGATAGCACCTGAAAACAGTAAATGAAATGGCAAACTTTGGCGCTGTAATTGTTTTTGTGTTTGATACTGTGATGCTAACGCACTCGTGAGTTGTTGGTGCTGAGATTGGCTAACGCCTGCTCGACGGATGAGCGGCTGGTGGAGTGCAAATTGGTCGAGTTGGCGAATGACATCTTGTTCAGATGTATGGGCTTGTTGTTCAAAAAAAGCCATTTTTTGGCCACAAAGGCGTAAGGTAAATAGTAAAACCAACCCAACGAATAAAAGTGCGCACCCAAAAATAGGTTGGTAGATAAATGCGCCCAATACGACAGTGAATGGCGTGATTAACCCGCTAATTATGGGATGCAATAAATGCGCAGGGACAGACATAATCTGTGAAATAGGCCCTGCCACTAAGTGATTGGCATTTTTGATCGGTTGTAATGACAAGGGCAAGTGGCGGATTAACGCATTAGCAAGGTAGCGCATCACTAATCCACCCGCTAAGTAGCCTTTTTGGGTCGCAATAAAGGTGATCAGGAGAGATATCAGGCTGCACACCGCCAGTAAAGTCAGCGGTATCATGGTGCCTAAAGACCAACTAAAAATAACATACACGAGCAATAACCCGCAGAGCCCATCTAAAATGGCAGCGAATACCATCCAAAAAATGGCGCTGCGTACCGTATACAATAAGGACTTAAGCATGGTTTTCCTCCAAGGCACGTAATAACTGCTGATAATCCCCGGATGTTTCGGCTAAATCTTTGTGAGAGCCTTGTGCAATCAATCGACCTTCTTTCATAAACAAGACGCGATTAGCGAGGTTTAAGCTATCTAGATTATGGGTTACGAATATGCAGGTTCGTGATTCATCGTGTAATAGAGATAACACCCGCTGGGCATTTTGTGGGTCAAGTGCAGAGGTGGGTTCATCGAACAATAATAAGGGGGCAGGGGATAACAAGGCTCGCGCAATGGCGAGTCGCTGGGATTCTCCACCCGATAACACCATCTCTTTTCCTATCACACTATCAAGCCCTTTAGGGGATTGTTGTACCAATGGCAATAAATTGAGGGCATCAAGGTAGCTGTGCATGTCACTTTCTGTGGCGTTAGGGGCGAAAAGTTGTAAGTTTTCCCTTAACGAGCAGGGCATAGGCTGCGGGTTTTGCATCACAATGGCTATTTGTTGATTTAACGTGGCTAACGAAAGTTCAGGAAGCGGTATTTGGTTAAATAAAACGATGCCTTGTGAAGGGTCTAAAAAGCGCGCCATAAGCTGCAATAAGGTGCTTTTCCCTGCCCCCGATGGCCCGACTATCGCGATGAGTTCACCGTCAGTAATATCGATATCAACCTGAGACAAAAGGTTTTTGTCGCCAAGAGTAACGCTGACTTGAGTCAGTTGAAGGTGGCAAGATGTTGTATCGAGAATTTTCTTGCCGTACTGCATTTCTGGCTCATTTAATAATTTCTCAATGCGCAGTGATGCACTGACCGCAAGGTTTAATGCATCAGCGCCGTGCCCCATCGCAGCAACGGGTGCTGCGATACTTTGTATTAAGAGAATAAATAAAATGACTTGAGCGAGTGAAATAGGGCCGGGAAGCTGCATCGCACCTAAAATGACCCAGAAAGACAGCAAAGTGGCACTGATGCCGATTTGGGTGAGTGAACTTAATGCACCAATTTTACCAATCCAACGTATAAAAGCGGTTTCAAAACCTTGCAGCGCGAGTGATGCCCGTTTTTGTATCCCTTGGTTTGGGTATTGCCTAGCGAATAACGGGTTATCGGCTAATTCAGCATATTGGCTATAGAGGTGCCCCATGGTTTCATTACGAGCTGTATACAAGTGTTGGTAACGCGGTGCTCGTATTGCGCGGAACAAAAAAACTGCGGCAACCAAAGGAATAAGGCAAAAAAGTGTGAGTGATACGCTTTGCCAAAACAAAATAAGCGTGGCGGCAACAGGGACTACCATCAATTTGGTAAGGTCAGCAGGCGCGTGAGCGGTTAATTGGTGGAGGTAGCGGACATCACGGTCAATTACTTGCGAAACGCCGTCTCTGCCTTGTTGGGTAAAGTGATTTAAAGGTAATTTTCCTATCTTATCAAGTAGCTGTAATCGCAATTGGTGGCATAGGTGGCTATCTGTTTGGTGTGTGAGGTACATGGCAAGAGTTTGGCAAACTAACCAGGCTATCCCCCCAATACAGGCGATAATAACCCAGTTACCATATTGATGAACGGGTGATACGGCAACTTGGCTGATGACTACCCATGGGATGAGAGAGCAAAGACCTGCAATGGCTTGTAAAATCACAGCAACCAGTAAAATTGAGCGATAGGGACGAAGCAATGTCCAAAGTGCGCGGTACATACAAAACCTCCATAGCGAATCTGTCACTGTAATTTATTTCGCTTTATTTAAGGGATTTAGTTGTTTTGCTTACCAGACTATTTGTTTTGTTTGCAGGGCAGAAAAGGGTGACGTTTCCTGTGTTTTGAGTAAGATAACGAAATGACATCGCAAGAGGGTTGGGGAAAGTAAGATGCAATATGATTTAAATGACCTCTATTATTACGTTAAAGTGGTCGAACATGGCGGCTTTTCCCAAGCGGGCTTAGCATTAGGGATCCCAAAATCCAAGCTGAGCCGACGTATTGCCGATTTAGAGCAAAAGCTCAATGTTTCCTTGATTTACCGCTCAACACGCCAATTCCATGTTACGGAAGTTGGCCAAGTGTTTTATCAGCAGTGTAAGAATGTGGTTGATGAAGCAGAGATTGCCCATGAACTTATTTGTTCTGTACAGTCCCACCCCAAAGGCACGATTAAACTTTCATGCCCAGTAGCGTTATTGCAGGTTTACTTAAATGAGCTGCTGGTGGATTTTATGGTGCAATACCCGGATATTGATATTCAAATTTTAGCGGTGAATCGCCCCGTTGATGTGATAAGTGAAGGGTTAGATTTGGCTATCAGAGTGCGTTCTTTACCCCTTGACGACTCGGGGTTGATGATGAAAGTGCTGGGGTATTCACGCAGGATATTGGTTGCGAGCCCACTGTTATTTGCTGAACAAGGTGCACCGATTGAGCCTGAAAAACTGGTGGATTACCCTATTTTGGCGAATACGGAGCATTCGCAGAATTACACACTGACCTTAAAAAATAGCGACGATCTCAGCTTTACGCAGCATTTTACCCCTAAATTAGCGACAACCGATGTGCTGACTTTGTACCGTGCGGCACTCAAAGGGATTGGTATTGCGAGGTTACCTTATGGGGTGGTGGAAAAGGAAATTGCATCGGGGGAGCTGGTGGAAGTATTGCCTGAATGGCGTTTTCCTGAAGATATTATTCATGCGGTGTATCCTTCTCGCAAAGGGTTATTACCATCCGTGCAATTATTACTGAATTATTTAGCTGATAACATTTCGCCATCAGTAAAATAAAAATCCCCCGATAGCTTAATGCTACCGAGGGATCATGCGCTGTTTATTGCGTTTCAGGAATACGGCCAAATTTGCCACTGTTGAAGTCATTTACGGCTTCATTAATTTCTTCCATGCTATTCATAACAAATGGGCCATAGCCAACAACAGGCTCATCAATTGGGTCACCACTTAATAGCAGCACCAATGCGTCTTCTGTTGCTTCTAACACAATATTGCTCTGAGTATCATCAAGGATCATCAGTTCCCCTTCGTTTAAGGCAGAACGCCCATCAACAAATATTGAGCCGCGCAGCATCACTAATCCCACATTGCGGCCTGATTTAGTCTGAATACCGACTGTTTTGCCTTTATTGAGCTGTAAATCCCAAACATCTAGTGGGGTAAAGGTTCTTGCTGCGCCTTTATGACCTAAATAATCCCCCGCGATGACACGCAGTGTGCCCGCTTCATTGGGTAGCGTGACTTTCGGCATCGTTTGGCTTTCCAATAGCTGATAGCCCGGTGCGGCGGATTTGTCTTTTGCAGGCAAATTGACCCACAATTGCACCATATCAAGGGTGCCACCTTTTTTCATAAAGTCATCAGATTGGTATTCTTGATGCAAAATACCCGATGCTGCTGTCATCCACTGGACATCCCCTGGGCCAATGACACCCCCTTCTCCCGTTGAGTCGTGGTGGGCAACTTCGCCGTCATAAACAATCGTGACGGTTTCAAACCCGCGGTGTGGGTGTTCACCGACACCTCGATTTGCCGCATCTGAGCTTGGGAATGCAAATGGCCCCGCTCTATCGAGTAATAAGAAAGGGTTCAAGTATTTCCCGTGGTTGCTGTAGCTAAACATTGAGCGAACAGGGAAACCATCACCAACCCAGTGGCTCCGTGGAGATTGATAGATACCAATAATTTTTTTCATGGTGAGACTCCGAATTCTGTTTTGATGAGCCAATCATAAAGCAGTGGAAAAACGTCGAGTAGTGGCAAAAATAGGTTTCATTGTTCCAATAAAAGAACAATCAACGTTTAAGCTATTATCCTATTTATAGAACAGTGTTTATCAAAAATCAGACTACTCAGCCTTAAATCGATGGATTAATTTAAATAACACGAAAACGGAGCGGGTATCGTTCTATTTTTCATTCTAAATAGATTTCTTACTTCATCGATTGAGAGGCTTTATTATGAGTATTCCAGCAAATTTTAATGGTCAGCGTCCTGTTATTAACCCGAACGATGCGGTGATGTTATTAATTGATCACCAAAGTGGACTTTTCCAAACGGTCGGTGATATGCCGATGACTGAATTGCGTGCTCGCGCTGCGGTACTGGCAAAAATGGCTTCACTAGCGAAAATCCCAGTGATCACCACGGCTTCTGTACCACAAGGTCCAAATGGCCCGCTGATCCCTGAGATTCACCAAAATGCCCCTCATGCACAATACATTGCCCGTCGCGGTGAAATTAATGCGTGGGACAACCCTGAGTTTGTTGCTGCCGTGAAAGCGACAGGTAAAAAACAGCTGATTATTGCAGGCACCATCACCAGCGTTTGCATGGCTTTCCCTGCCATTAGTGCTGTGATGGATGGTTATCAAGTTTTTGTTGTGATTGATGCATCAGGCACTTACAGCAAAATGGCACAAGAAATTACATTAGCGCGCGTGGTTCAAGCAGGCGTGGTACCGATGGATACCGCGGCAGTTGCTTCTGAATTGCAAGGGACTTGGAACCGTGAAGATGCGGCTGAATGGGCGATGGCATACACGCAAATTTTCCCTGCTTATCAATTGCTGATTGAAAGCTATAGCAAAGCGCAGGACGTTTTGAAAAATAATGAAAAATTAGATTCAGAACGCTAATCAACCTCGCGAATATTTAACTCACGAATTAAAGATAGCCTTTTAATACAAAAGGCTATCTTCTCTCACTCTATTTTTGGGATTATGTAATGAACAAAATCGCACTGCCGTTATTGGCATCTTTATTGGTTTTTGGAACAGCACAGGCAGCAGACTATAAATTAGACCCAACCCACACCAAAGCAGTGTTTTATACTGACCACTTCAATACTTCTACCAATAGCGGCGAATTTCATAATATCAGTGGGGATATGAGCTATTCACCTGAAAAAAAAACGGGGATGCCTATGTTCCCCGTTTTTATTTGTTTGAGATAGAAATTACAGCTGAGGACGTTTTACAAAGCCAATCGCTTCGTACACTTTGTCTAAGGTTTCTTGAGCGCGAGCCGCGGCTTTGGTTGCGCCTTCATCCATAATTTGGTTCAGCAGTGCTTCGTTATCACGGAACTCATGGTAACGCGCCTGTAAGCCTGTCAGCATCTCAGATACGGCTTCTGCAACGGCACCTTTAAGATGACCGTACATTTGGCCTTCAAATTCCGCTTCGAGTTCTGCAATTTTCTTACCTGTTACACCCGCCATGATATCCAGTAAGTTGGAAACTCCCGGTTTGTTTTCTAAATCATAACGAATGCGAGGCGGCTCTTCAGAATCTGTCATGGCACGTTTGATTTTTTTCACAACCGATTTTGGATCTTCAAGCAGCGCGATAACGTTATTGCGGTTGTCGTCAGACTTGGACATTTTCTTGGTTGGATCTTGCAGTGCCATGACACGTGCACCACCACCTGTTGGGATGAACGGATCTGGAACCGTGAAAATATCACCATAAATCGCATTAAAACGCTGTGCGATATCGCGGCTTAATTCAAGGTGCTGTTTTTGGTCGATACCAACAGGTACTTGATTGGTTTGGTAAATCAGAATGTCTGCGGCCATCAATACAGGGTAATCAAACAAACCCGCGTTGATGTTTTCGGCATGGCGCGCTGATTTGTCTTTGAATTGCGTCATACGGCTGAGTTCGCCGAAATAAGTGTAGCAATTCAGAGCCCAGCTGAGCTGTGCATGCTGTGGCACATGGGATTGTACGAAAATGGTGCTTTTTTTCGGGTCAATGCCACAGGCTAAATAGAGCGCAAGGGTATCGAGAGTTCTTTTACGCAGTTCGACCGGGTCTTGGCGAACGGTGATGGCGTGTTGGTCAACGATACAGTAAATGCAGTCAAAATCATCTTGCATCTGTACCCACTGACGTAATGCACCCATGTAGTTACCGATGGTCAATTCACCGGAAGGCTGTGCGCCGCTGAATACGATAGGTTTCTGGGATTGCTTTAGTTTTTCAGTGGGAGTGCTCATTTTAAATTATGTCCTTGCTTATTTTATTTCAGATAAACCGATTGCAGGTAATAGGCCTGAAAAATGGGTTAACACGCAGTCAGGCTCAGTCAATGCAATAGATTCACCATAGTTATAACCGTAGGTCAGACCGACACACGGGCATCCAGCGTTTCGCGCTGCGATAATATCATTACGGGAATCACCGACAAAAAGCAATTCTTCTTTGCGTAAACCGAAGGTGCCCATCGTTAAATAGAGGGGAGCAGGATGCGGTTTTAAGGCTTTAACATCGTCGCTGCCTAACACAAGGGAGAAATAGTGGTCGATATTCAGCTTTTTTAACAGGGGGGCAATGAAAGGCGTCGCTTTGTTCGTCACAATCCCCATTGGTAAGCCATGCTTTGCTAACTGTTCGAGTGTTTCTCTGACTTCAGGGAATAGCTCACTGCCAGTTGTGACAGATACAGCATAATATTTATCAAAGCTTTGGCGAGCTTGTTTTTGCAAATCAGGGGTGATGGTGGCTTTGGCCCAAGTGAGCGCTCGCTCAACTAAGACATCAACACCATTGCCAACCCAGATTGAGACGCGTTCTTTGCCGGCAGGGGGGAAATCAAAATCGTTCAGCATGTTGTCGATGGCTTCTGCTAAGCCACCGGCGCTGTCAACAAGTGTTCCATCTAAATCGAAAGCAACGGCTTTGATATTCTCTAATACAACTTGAGTCATTGAGATACCTTTTGTAATTCAACACGCATTGCATCGATAACGGTTTTGTAATCTGGCTGATCAAAGATAGCTGAGCCGGCGACGAAGGTGTCGGCACCCGCTGCGGCAATCTCTGCGATATTATTTACTTTCACACCGCCATCGACTTCCAAGCGAATATCATAACCACTTTCATCAATTAATTTACGGACTTGGCGCAATTTATTGAGGGTTTGTGGGATAAAGGATTGACCACCAAAGCCTGGGTTAACCGACATCAGCAAAATCATATCCACTTTATCCATCACATAATCAAGGTAGCTAAGTGGCGTTGCTGGATTAAACACTAGACCAGCGGTACAGCCGCTTTCTCTGATTAATTGCAATGAACGGTCAACGTGGTCGCTGGCTTCAGGGTGGAAACTAATGTGTGTTGCACCCGCTTTTGCAAAATCAGGAATGATCCTGTCGACGGGTTTTACCATTAAGTGAACGTCAATGGGGGCAGTAATACCGTAATCACGTAATGCCTTACAAATTGGCGCACCAAACGTCAGATTAGGAACGTAATGGTTATCCATCACATCAAAATGCACGATATCTGCGCCTGCCGCGAGGACATTGGCAGTATCTTCGCCTAAACGGGCAAAGTCAGCAGATAAAATAGATGGGGCAATGAGGAAGTTTTTCATTATTGTCTCCGAGTATTAGTCGTTATCTGAGAGCCATTCAGCGCTAGGTACAGGTTGTTGCGTTTTTTTCTTATTCGTTTTTCTAGGAGAAAGGCTATTAATTTCATTCGTATACAAAGCCAGTAATTCATTGACTTTACTACGGTTTAATATGTTTCTACTAATGGTGCGGCGTACTTTAACAATATGTAATTGAGCTTGATGATACCACTCTCTGGTTGAGGGGGTATCATGATTTGATATCAACACAGGAATTTTACTTTCTGTCGATAATTTATGCGCCAAAAACGCGAGATTTTGTTGCTCAAGCGCACTAAATGAATTGGTGTGGTAAGCCGTGAAATTCGCGGTTTCAGAAAGAGGTGCATAAGGCGGATCGCAGTAGATGACGGAGCCTTCCCTTGCATTTAACAAGGTTTCACCATAGTGCTGGGTGATAAAGGTGGCTTGTTGCGCTTTCTCTGCGAACCACAATAGTTCTTCTTTGGGGAAGTAAGGTTTTTTATAGCGGCCAAAAGGCACGTTAAATTCACCCTTTGAATTATAACGGCATAAACCATTATAACAGTGGCGATTTAAGTATAAAAAAAGTACGCTGCGTTTTTCCGTATCATCGGATTTATTAAACGCTTCACGCATCAAATAGTATTGTTCTGAGGTATTAAATTCAGGCGTGAAGATGCGCTGGGCTTCTTCAATAAAAAAGTCAGTTCGGTGTTTAACCGTGTTATAGAGATTGATGAGGTCACTGTTGATATCTGCCAGTATATAAGAATCATAGCTGGTATTTAAAAACACTGACCCTGCACCAACAAAAGGCTCAATTAAGCAATCACCTTGTGGAAGGTGTTTTTGGATTTCTTCCACAAGGGGGTATTTACCCCCAGCCCATTTTAAAAAAGCGCGTTTTTTTTTCATGCCGTCTTATTATTACAATCGTTTAGAGTAACTGCATTCATACTCTGTCAGGACAACATAATGCGCCCGGGGAAAAACGTTGTTATTTTTGATCCTGTTTGACTTGTTTCATATTTCTCACCCACGGTTTTTTCGCTTGAACGGCAGCAGGAAGTGTCCCTATTGCATTTTTAGCGTCTGTCACTGAATTATAGTTACCGTGAATAAGAACATACCAAGTTTGCCCATTACGAATAGTTTTATAAACCTTGTAGTTGGCAAGTTTGTTTTCTTTTGCAAAAGCTTCCAATGTGTCTGAACGGCTAGCACTGCTTAATTGAAGTGTATAGCTTCCTGCTGGTGCTGACATGACATTACTGCTTTGGTTATTGGCCGTTGCAGCAGGTTTTGTTGGTTGCTTAGGTTGAGTGGGTTGTTTCGGCTCTACCGCTTTTGGTGGTGTTCTTTCTGGTGTTACCGGTTTCACTGTTGGTTGTTGCTCAACAGGTTTAACAACAGGTGGGTTCAGCGGTGTCACATTTTGTGGCTGCGCTGTGCCCGGAGTAGGAACTTGGCCTTGGTTTAAGGCATCAACAACATCACCTGGAATTTCGATTCGCTCACCTAAACCATTTGGCTGGGTTTGTAGCTCACCTTGGGTTGGTGTTGGCGTGATTTGTGAACCCGTAATTTCTTGGGCTTGTCCTGGCTGGGTTTGACCTTGTGTATTGGTCAACGAGGAAGAACCAGATAAATCAATGTTCTGCCCGCTATTATTACTGGTTGTTTGCTGACGCTCATGCTCTGTAGGGGCTTTTAATGCGGAACTGATGGCAATAATCAGTAGCAGTAAAACAAGCACACCAACGCCTATCATGATGTGCTGGCGTGATAAGGCGATTTTTGGTTTCGCAGTTGTTGATTGGCGCGAGCGCCCTGCTGGCCTGTCTGATGTATCTGGCCTAAGATCATTTTGACCTTGCGGCTGGTTATCTGGTTTAAATTCGTCCATTTTCCTCTCCCGAATAAAATTTGCCTATAGTAGAGATAAAATGTCTCTTATCAGTACAACCTGTTAACGACCAAGCAGAGTTTTCTGCTCATTTTTAAAGCATAGATTCTTTCGTAATACCATGCTAGTCAGAATGATATTTTCATTATGCTTTGTTGAGTTTCGTATAGAGGCGTAGGCATACCGTATAATTTAACGACTTTGAACTGCATCTACCAGTAACATTTTAAAACACCAGGACAAATTAGGTCTTTTCTTTGTTTTTGGTGATGCATAAGGTCATTTTGCCATAATTTTATGGCGTACAGGATGTTATCGCGGTAATTACCGTTTGCGAATCAATATCGGAACGCATTTCTGAATGCCCGATAGTTGTTGGTAGAATTAAATGTAATTTTCCACCCATCACTTTTTTATCACGCATCATGTGTGGTAGATAATCATCAGGCTTCATTTGCGAAGGACCTTTGACTGGGAGTGAGGCGCGTTCTAACAGCGCAATAACGCGTTGTGTTTGCTCTGGAGTGAATTGGCCGATTAATTCAGCTGTTTTAGCAGCCATGACCATACCCGCTGCAACCGCTTCACCATGCAACCAAACACCGTAGCCCATATGTGCTTCAATCGCATGGCCGAAAGTGTGCCCTAAGTTGAGTAAGGCACGTAGGCCACTCGTTTCTTTTTCGTCGGCAGCAACGACTTGTGCTTTGAGTTCACAGCAACGGCGAATACAGTAAGCCATCGCTTGGTTGTCCAAAGCAACCAACGCATCAATATTGTTTTCCAACCAAGTGAAAAACTCACCATCAAGGATGATGCCATATTTAATGACTTCAGCGAGACCAGAAGCCAGCTCTCTTGGCGGGAGTGTTTTTAAGCAATCGAGGTCGATGACAACAGACGCAGGCTGATAAAATGCCCCAATCATATTTTTCCCTAACGGGTGATTGACTGCGGTTTTACCACCGACGGATGAATCTACTTGGGATAACAATGTGGTTGGAACTTGGATAAAGCGAACACCGCGTTGATAGCTTGCAGCTGCAAAACCCGTTAAATCACCGATAACTCCCCCACCAAGAGCGATGAGGGTGGTATCGCGGTTATGATGTTTTTCAAGTAATGCAGTAAAGACATCATTCATAATAAATAATGATTTATACTGTTCGCCATCCGGTAGGGTGATGGAGTCCACTTTGACACCAGAAGTCTCAAGAACACGTTTTATCTTCTCAAGATAAATGGGTGCCAGTGTTTCGTTTGTCACTATCATTGCTCGTTGACCAGCAGCTAATGGCCAAAATGCTCCTGTTTGGTTATATAAACCGGGGGCAATATTGATTGGATAACTGCGCTCATCGAGCGTAACGGTGACCTTTTCCATCTTGTTCTACCTTGAATTCATTACTGACAAAATAACACGATGATAAGTTAGTTTTTTTCTAACATTTCAATGATTTGGTTAGCAACGACTTTAGCGCTTTGTTCATCCGTATGAATCGTGATATCCGCGATTTCTTCATACATAGGGTTGCGCTCGTCAGCTAGTTTCTCAAGTACTTCACGCGCAGGTTCATCAACCTGTAACAGTGGGCGTTTTTTATCACGTTGCGTACGAGAAAGCTGTTTCTCAATTGTGGTTTCGAGATACACAACGACACCGCGAGCTGATAAGCGGTTGCGGGTTTCTTTGGATTTAACAGAACCGCCACCCGTCGCTAGTACAATGCCTTGTTTCTCAGTGAGTTCATTGATGATTTTTTCTTCGCGATCACGAAAGCCTTCTTCGCCTTCAAGGTCGAATACCCAGCCGACATCCGCGCCGGTGCGTTTTTCTATCTCGTGATCAGAGTCGAAAAACTCCATATTAAGCTGTTGTGCCAACTGACGGCCAATAGTGCTTTTGCCAGCGCCCATTGGTCCAACCAGAAAGATATTGCGTTTCTCTGCCATGTTTTTTGGTATTACTACGATTATTCGTTAATGAACCCGCCCCGCCAATAAAAAATTAGCAACGGGACCTAAACTGAAACCTCATTAGTGATGATGTGAGATCAGATAAGAAAATTATCTCAACACATCAACTAGGATTGCAACTATATAAATGTGGCACTAAGCGAACAAAGTGCCACATTTAAAATCACAGGTTTCTATATTTGAGCCGTCTTTATTGCCTAATGCATTGTTTAGCATGATTTTTAACAGATTTTAAATACCATTTGGAGCGTAATATTTCTGTTAATTGTAGAGCAAAATAATTGTGGCTGTTTTATAAGCGACTGACAGCTTGTTCTTTAATCTAAGGATAGTTAGAACATTCAATGGATAACCTTGTATGCTAAAACGACGTCAGCGTCAAATTTATCCGGTAGGTTTATGGCATAAAAACCCTTTTTTTTTTCTCTCTTTGACTTATTGTGTATTCAACTACTTGAAGTATAGGAGTTATTTTATTCATACTAAATATTGATAAGTTTTGGTGTAATAAAAACGACGAGAACCCGCCTATCGATGTGTTCCGCACTATTTGTAAACAATGCCCCTAAAAGAGGAACTTGTGAAAGGAAGGGCAGGCCTGTTTGCGTTTTTTCTTGTTTTTGCTGAAAAATGCCACCCAATATCAGCGTCTCATTATTTTTAATGGTGACGAAAGTGGCTATTTCCTGCTTGTTTATTGCTAAATGGTGATTTTGGCTACTAGTCAGTGCGGTATCTGGTGAGTTATGACTAATTTTTAGGTTTAACGCTACTTTTTCGTCGCGGATAATAGTGGGAGTGACATCCATACCTAAAACGGCGTCCTTGAATTGAACATGAGTTTTCTTTTCACTACTGGTGACATAAGGAATTTCAGTCCCTTGTTGGATGCTGGCAGGTTGTTGATGTGAGGCCACTAACCGAGGACTAGCAATAATAGATAATAAATTTTCTTTTTCTAATGCATTGAGCTTCATTTCAAGTAACCCATCGCTCAATTTTAAGACATTAAATGAAAACTGCCCCGGCGCAGAGTGATAGCGATTATAGCGGTTAAGCCGACTGTGCGTTGTATTGCTTGCCAGAAGCCCCCACTCAAGACCCAACTCCTGTAGCGCTGTCTTACTACTGCTAATGATGTGTGCGGTGATCTGAACTTGTTGTTGAGGTAAATCTTTATGTTTTATCCATTCTTCAATGAGAGTGAGACGTTCTTGGGTGTCTTTGATGATCACGCTATTTGTTGTGTCCTCGTGGCGAATGGTCGCTTTTGGGGATAACAACGCTGTTTCAGGTTGCTTTAGTAAGTGGTGAACTTCTTGGGCTTTTATTGAGACTAATTTGAAAATTTTTTCAATCCAAACCTCATTATTGATGCTAGGAGGTAATGGGGGATCAATAGCTTGAGAGAGAATGTTTTCTTCTATGGGTTGCAGTGGGACGAAAGGATCTCGGATTTGCTCTGCAAAAGCGGGGTTAAGTATTAATAAGAAGATAGCGGTTACTCGCCTCAAAGTGATAAGTCGTGGGCTATTCATAGCTATTTTCATCCTTGATAGTGGTTAAGTGAAATATTGATGAAAGCGTTACGGAGGCAATAAGGGTATTTTTTCGTAGGGATAATGTTATTTCTGGGTAATACCATGCAGCGGACGTTGATGAGGAAATGAGTTTCTGGATAAAAAGAGAAATATTGGCAAAATTTCCCTGAACCTCCATAAGATACCCCTCATTATTATTCACGGGTTGTAACTGGTTAAGTGTGACTCCAGACTGACTAACCAATGAATGAAAATGTGAAAAGAGTGCAATCGGGGGAGCTTTGTGTATTGAGGGTAGCTCAATGCTCTGAATCTGTTGTGTTAATAGATTGATAGAAGGGGATTGCAGAATGCGTAGCTCTTCTTGTTGAATGCGATTAAGTAAATTCGTATTTTCAATTTCTAATTCATTGAGTTGTGAAGATGACTGTTTCCAGTACGTAAAATAGCCAGCAATAAAAAACACCCCGATGAAAGTAACTATTGGCAAAATTTGTTGCCAAAAAGGGCGATACCAAAAGGCATGATATGTTTCATTCATTTTTTTCTCCTTGGTATTTTGCCGTTAAATGTAGGCGGTTTAGCTGATGCTTGCGGTTAAGTTGCATGAATTGAATGTCACTTAAGCTTTTCTGGTTTTCCAGTTGCTGGCCAAAAAGCGCCATATTTTGGAAGTCATAGCTATTAGCTTTGATATCGAGTTGATCATTAATCAATTGGAAAGAGGTCAACCAGCTTTTGGCCGGAGTGATTTCAGGCAAGCTATGTAACAAAACGAGTAGTGCTCGGTTGCTTTGCTCGACAGCTTTATATTTATTCTGTTTTTCAATTAGCTGATTTAATTGAGATTGTTGATGAGCTATTTCCTGAGTTAGTTGTTGGATTTGCTGGTGCTTTTCTTGTGCGCTATACAGCGATATTTTTTTCTTATCAATATTAATTTGTTGAAATAAATATAAAAAGCAACAAGCCACTATGGCTGAACAACATAATGCGAAAGTGAAAAGAATAAATTCACGCTTCTTTTTCATCATCTCCTGTTGCCTCCAAGGTAAAAAATTCACTTGATATGGATTTGCAATTTTCATTTGTTAAATATCCCTATGGCGCAGCGCGAGCCCAGCAGCTATGACAAAGTCGCCTAATTGACGCGGAAGTTTTAGATTATGGTGTTGAAAGGCTTGTAGTAATTCCCATTTGTGTGATGGCCATTGAAGGTGGCTCTCATGAGCGGTTTGTGGGGTTGCTGTGTCGGGAGGTTGGGCTATATTTGAGTGATCGGTTATGAGGTAAATGGGTAACGCGGAGCCATGGCCTTCTGTTGTTAGATGAGGTAAAAGCTGAGAAAGGGTGGTGATCTCATGGTCTGAAACATGGTTATAATTTGCAGGTAGGCTAATTGGACCTGACCATAACCATTCACCTTGTCTATAATGAACAAGCCAGCATTCGTCAGGTAAGCCACAATAGCGAGCAATGTAGCGTAATGCGATAGGGGCAACATCAATTGCCAGTAAATTAAACCCGCTTTGTGCTAAGAGATTTTGCCAGAAAGCAATATCCGCTTTTCGAGCCCCATTGAGGTAAACTTGTTGGTCGACGACACGATAGTCAATAGTCAGTTCATGAACGTTCATTGGAAAACATTTTTCCGCTTGTGATTGCAGATACCAGCCAAGTTCAGGTTGTTGTAGGTGGACTTGGCTTGGTAATGAAAGTTGTTGTTTTAATGTACGAACAGCGGGTAAGGCGATAGAAACAGCACAGTTTTTCGGTAATTTCTGACGCCACTGTATTAAAAGTTTCAGTAGAATTTGGTGTTGTTCAGGGTCTGAATTATCCGTTATTTCGAAAGGAAATTGCTGCTGCCAACATTCACATAAAGACCAGTATTTTCGACGGCGTTTCGTGGCAACTAACTGAATTTTATTTTGATAAATATCGATCCCAATGTTCCATTTTGATGTGTACATAGTTAATTTCCTTATCATTAACGATTAAATTACATTTTCTATTGTGCTGTATAAGCTTTATACTATGCGTTAGTGATATCTAAACCCTCTTGTTAGCCGAGCATGGGAATTTTCCGGTGAAGTTCGTAAAATATTTTTTTATTCTTGTTTTCTGTTGCATTTTTTTGGGAACCGCCTCGATTTATGGCATGTATAAATATGTCGAAGGGGAGTTACCTGACGTTGCAACCATGAAAGACATTCGTCTGCAAATTCCAATGCAGGTATACAGTGCGGATAATGAGTTGATTGCCCAATATGGCGAAAAACGCCGCATTCCACTCCCATTGGCTGAAATTCCACCATTAATGGTGAAAGCGTTTATCGCAACAGAAGATAGCCGCTTTTATGACCACCATGGTATTGATCCAATTGGTATTTTCCGTGCTGTATCGGTGATGGCGTCATCTGGTCACGCGTCCCAAGGGGCGAGTACCATCACTCAGCAGTTGGCGAGAAACTTCTACCTCAGTCCTGAAAAAACCTTAATGCGCAAAGCCAAAGAAGCATTCTTAGCAATTCGCATCGAACAGCTTTTTTCGAAAGACGAGATCATGGAGCTGTACCTAAATAAAATTTATTTGGGTAACCGTGCTTATGGTGTGGGTGCTGCGGCTTATGTCTACTTTGGAAAAACAGTGAATGAGCTAACTCTGAGTGAGATGGCGATGATTGCTGGATTGCCAAAAGCACCATCAACATTTAACCCGCTTTATTCTTATGACCGTGCGGTAAATCGCCGTAATGTTGTGCTTTCTCGTATGTTGGAAGAAAAATACATTACTAAAGACCAGTATGAGCAAGCGAGAAACGAGAAAATTGTGGCGTCATACCATGCGCCGAAGATTGATTTCTCTGCGCCTTATCTCGCCGAGATGGCACGCCAAACACTATATGATAAGTATGGTGAAGATGCATATACCGATGGCTATAAAGTGTATACCACTGTGATCCGTAAAGATCAGGAAGCTGCAACAGAAGCGGTTCGCAATAATTTGATCGACTATGACACCCGCCATGGTTATCGTGGTCCTGCTGAAGTGTTATGGAAGCCAACGGAAGCGGCTTGGACATCCGAAAAAATTATTGAAAAACTCAAAAAATCTCCTGTTTATGGGCCGCTAATGCCAGCAGTTGTGCTATCAGCTACTGGCTCTGAAGCGAATGTTATGTTGGCGGATGGTTCAAAAATTGATATTACGATGACCGGTGTACGTTGGGCACGTAAGTTCATTTCGGATACCCAACAAGGTGCATCGCCAAGAGCGGTGAATGCGGTTGTCCAAGCAGGTGAGCAAATTTGGGTACGTAAAGTGAAAGACAACTGGTGGTTAGGGCAAGTTCCTGATGTAAACGCCGCTTTTGTTGCACTTAACCCTAATGATGGTGCGATTATCGCGCTAGTGGGTGGTTTTGATTTTAATATGAGTGAGTTTAACCGTGTGACGCAATCATTGCGCCAAGTGGGCTCAAATATTAAGCCGTTCTTGTATACCGCAGCGATGGATAAAGGGCTTACGCTGTCTTCTTTGCTAAATGACGTGCCAATTAGCCGCTGGGATGCAGGTGCAGGTTCTGACTGGCGCCCGAAAAACTCGCCTCCACGCTATGATGGCCCAATTCGCTTGCGTCAAGGGTTAGGGCAGTCGAAAAACGTGGTAATGGTTCGAGCAATGAGAGCCATGGGCGTTGATTACGCAGCGGATTACTTGATGCGTTTTGGCTTCCCACGTGAAAATATTAACCGTACAGAAGCATTAGCGTTGGGAGCGCCATCCTTTACCCCAATGCAAATGGTGCGTGGTTATGCCGTTATGGTCAACGGGGGATACCTCGTTGATCCATACTATATTTTGAAGATAGAAAATCATAATGATGAAGTCATTTTTGAAGCGAACCCTAAAATAGCATGCCCAGATTGTACTAATATCCCAGTGATTTACGGTGATACTGAACGCACCATTGAAATGAAAGGGATTGATGACGAGTCTACAGAAGAAGTCACTCAGTCAGGTCGTAATATGGTTAACCAAGAACCAACGATGGAAGTGGCAACGTCTGGCGAAGGCAATGTGGATTTAGGACCTCAGTACGCACCTCATGTAATTGGTACGCCACTCGCGTTCTTAATTCGAGATGCGATGATGACGAATATTTATGGTGAGCCTGGTTGGTCGGGAACGGGTTGGCGGGCAGCTAGAGATTTAGGCGGTCGCCGTGATATTGGTGGTAAAACAGGAACCACTAATAGCTCAAAAGACGCTTGGTTTTCTGGTTATGGTCCAGATGTGGTGGCATCAGCGTGGATTGGCTTTGATGATAATAAACGCACACTTGGGCGAGGAGAAGCTGGAGCGAAAAGTGCTCAGCCAATGTGGGATGATTTTATGAAATCAATTCTGGCTGGTGTTCCAGTGAAAACCATGAAGCCACCGAAAGGGGTTATCTCGGTGTCCATTGACAGTCGTACAGGAAAATTAGGTTCTTCACGTCGTGAGTATTTTATCGAAGGAACTGAACCTAAAGAGTATTCTGTACAAGAGGTGGGAACAACTATTTCAACTGAAGGTGGTGCTAGCCAAGAATTGTTCTAAGAAAAAAGTGGTTAGCAATATCTTAATGAGCACCCCATTGTTATTAAAACATGGGGTGTTTTTTTATAAAAACACATTAAATGAGTATTATCTGCTTGTCATATGGCGTGCAGGTGTAGAAAATAAGCGTGACTTATATAAAATGCACACACACAAAAATAAGTAAGCTTACTTACTACTTTTTAAGTAACGTTCTAAGTAAAAAAGTGCGCTAATATTCCTAGCTTCATTGAAGTCAGGGTGCTCTAGCAATTCCATCATGCGTGCAATTGGCCATCTAACTTGTTGTAGAGGTTCAGGTTCATCACCTTCTAGTTTTTCACTGTAGAGGTCTTGCGCAACTAATATGTTCATTTTGCTAGAAAAATAGGATGGTGACATCGTTAATTTTGCAAGCTGAGTAATGTGCTTAGCACCATAGCCGATTTCTTCTTTAAGTTCGCGCTGAGCTGCTTCAAGTGCAATTTCGCCAGGATCGATAGCACCTTTCGGAAAACCGAGTTCGTAGTTTTCAATCCCAACGGCGTATTCGCGAATAAGGATTAGGCTGTCGCCGATGATAGGTATGATGAGAACCGCTTCGCGTTTAGCTGGGCGCATTCTTTCATAGACTCGTTTTTCACCGTTGCTGAATTCGAGATCAACTGACTGGATACTGAATAATTTTGATTGAGCAACATCTTGAACATTCAAGATTTTAGGTTTTTTTAGCTCTGTCATAATGATTTCCAAACAAGATGGGTGAAATCTATTGCTAAAAGCATATTTCATTTATGTATTTGGTTCTTTTACTCGGCGTTGTCAATAGTATGACAACATCCTGTCACTATGACCTATATCAAAAAAAAATGATAGAGATGATCGAGTAGATAAAATACTGTTAGTATGTTTGGCGCATAAAAATAGCACAGATAAATAAATAAAATATTTTTTTACAACATATTGTAAATTAAAACAAAAACTATAAATAGAATAGGAATTGGCTTATTTTGAGAAAGCAGCATGGTTGCTATGCTTTTCTTATTCATTTTCAGTTGGGGAAACAATGTTAAATCATGTCATTATAACGGCTATAATTGTTATCAGCCTAACTATAATGGCTTCCTTCCTGTATTTCAGGCGGGGGCGGCATTCGGGTGTCTATCAGATACCTTCTGTAGCCTCACCTTCCTTTCGGAAAATGATTGACTCGGATTACCAGACAATTTCTCAGTACTTAAATTATTGCGCTTCCGTTTCAAATAACTCCTCGCAAAAAGCATGGCAAATAAAGAAAAACTCGACAATAGCGACAATTTGCCATTCGGTGACTCGCTTTAATTTACGCCAAGAACAAGGGAATAGTTGGCGTTATTTTATCGATACGGTCGAAGTACAAATGCCATCTCAATTGGAACCGTATTTACAACGGCAAAATGTGATGGAAATCGTAGATACCGACCACTTGCCATTAGTTGTATCAATAAACAGCCACTCATTGAGGGATTTTAGTCATGAGTGGTCAGCAAAATCTGTCTCCGACACCGTTTTGCCAGAAGCGGCAATCAAAGAGCGCGGGCAACATAATGTGGAGCTACTGCGCGTTCGTCAGGAAACCGCCGAAGAGCACCGTTTACATAACTCGACAGGATGGCTCGGTGCAGGGCTGATTTGTCTAAGTTTTTTATTAGGTTACCTCACCTTAATCTCTATTCGATTGTTACAGGGCTGGGGGCTTGTGGGGACGTTGCTGGTTTTTGCTATTGGCGCACTGGTATTATTTCGTTCGCGAATGTTTCCACGTAAATACCAAGATATTCAATGTATTTATGGGCAGCCGAAGCGCTGGGAGTTGTATGGCGAGCTTGATAAAAAGTATTCAACTAACGCGTCAATCGGCGGCGTTGATTTGCATTACCCATCACACTGGGAAGAGTATTTAAAATACGAATCTAATCGTCCTGTTAATATCGATTTTTACCCAACAGGAGAGGTGGTTCGTCATGGGCAATATTTGTCCTTACACGAAGAAGAGCGTTACTACCCTTACAAACGATATAAAAAAAATGTCCTGATGCTGATAGGTGCTTTATTGGTTATTGCACTGGTGTTTTCATATCAATCCATGAGTTTACCCATTAAATTGGGTTTTGCTTGGTTTGGGGGGACACAAAAAGTGAATGTGACAGAGGTGAGTGAGTTACTCTCCTATGATCTTAAAGTGGGTGACACGCTCACCGCACAAGGTAAGGGGATGTGTTATCGCCCACCTAATTTGAACGACGCGAACCAAGCGCAATTTGTTCCATTTGATTGTTCGGGTATTTATTGGAACAGTGTGAATTTGTCGACAGAGCCACAGTCTGAGATTGCAGATCGATCTATTTCTTTATTGAATACCGTCAAAAGCCAGTTGCATCCAGATAAAAATGCGATTGGTGTGAACCCTAGGTTGCAGCGCGATATTATGAAATCGGGGATGAATATTATCTTTGATTTTACGACTATTATTATGCAAACAGACCAATTGTGCCATGATAGCAATGCGTGCTTAAAACTCAAAAATGCCCTGACAAACCTTGGTAGCACTGATGAATGGACGACATTAGTGGCGAAGGCCTCATCAGGAAAATTAAGTGGTGCGCATGTTTTATTACGTGCAGGAAGTGCTGAGGCCTTGGAAAACATCGTCGAAGACACCACATATGACTTTATCAGGAAAGAAATAGACAAAGAAGTGCGTAAAATTAACAGCCCTCCGCCCGGTGGTGTCTTGTTTGTCAGTGATGAAAACAAGCCGTTAGTGGATTTAATGGCGGGCCCATCGTTTAATTTTAATGAGTTATCGCAATTACAACGGTGGGAAGAACTCAATCGATTATCGAATTTGCTGAGTAATACCCCCTTTAGCGTGGAAGGGATTGTGACGAACTTATCGACGGATGCCAATGGCACACTGCATATTGTGCTACATGAAGAGCCAAACGAAGATATTGTCTCTCAGTATGTCTGTAGTACGCTTTTTGTTTTGTTTCTTATCTTTTGTGCATTACTCAATGGTTCGCTAATTGTGTTCCGTATTTTGAATAATAAGAAGCGATTACGTAATATTACGCGATATTACGATAAATGCTTTGAGGCTAATAACCCTTCCAATCGTCATTAGCATTACCCCGTAATGGTGGGAGCCTCATTTTAGTTTGATTCAGACTGATTGTGAGGAGACACCATGAATCAACCCTCTATAGAACCTGTTCGCCTCGATAAGTGGCTTTGGGCTGCGCGTTTTTATAAAACACGCTCTATGGCTCGTGAAATGATTGATGGGGGAAAAGTTCATTATAATGGGCAAAGAACCAAGCCTGGCAAAATAGTTGAACTGCATGCATTGGTGAAGCTGAGGCAGGGGAATGAGGAGCGAACGATTGAAATCCTTGAAATTAGCAGCCAGCGCAGAGGTGCCCCTGAAGCCCAGCGGCTTTACTGTGAAACTACAGAAAGTATTGAGCAGCGAGAAAAAATAGCGTTAGCGCGCAAGATGAACGCCTTAACGATGCCGCACCCAGAGCGTCGTCCAGATAAAAAAGAGCGACGTACTCTGCTTAAATTTAAACAAACGAATTCTCATGAGTCATCCGAATGATGGCCTGAGCAACAGCCCGAGCAATAGAGAGAAATTATGTCAAAACAAGACCAACTCCACCGTTTTCTGTTTGAACAGCATTCCGTCCGTGGAGAAATGATTAGTGTCGATGAGACCTACGAGCAAATTTTAGAAAATCATGACTACCCTACCGCAGTCAAAGGCTTATTGGGCGAGCTGCTTGTTGCTACGAGTTTATTAACGGCAACGTTGAAATTTGATGGTGATATTACCGTTCAAATTCAAGGCGATGGCCCCGTTAAAATGGCAGTCATTAATGGCAACAACCTACAACAAATGCGCGGTGTTGCACGTGTTGATGGCCCTGTTGTTGCAGGCAGTACGCTTAATCAAATGATTGGCGATGGCTTTATGGTCATTACTATCACCCCTAATCAAGGTGAGCGTTATCAAGGGATTGTGGCGATTGAAGGCAATTCCATCGAAGAAAGTATCGATGCGTACTTCCGCCAATCAGAGCAGTTACCAACCCGTTTATTTATTCGTGTGGGTGAAGTTGATGGCAAAATGAGTGCGGGTGGGATGTTACTGCAAGTTTTACCTGCTGCTGATGAGAACAGTCACGATTTCTTTGATCACTTAGTGCAACTGACGGCAACGATTAAAGGCCAAGAGCTGAGCACTCTGGGCGTTAAAGAGGTTTTACACCGTCTTTATCACGAAGAAGATGTCACATTATATGACCCGCAATCTGTAGAGTTTCGTTGCACCTGTTCAAGGGAACGTTGTGAAAGCACATTAGCAACTTTACCTAAAGAGGATGTTATCGACATTTTGCACAAAGATGGAAAAATTGATATGGAATGTGAATTTTGTGGCTCACACTACGTATTTATTGAATCCGATATTGAAGGGTTAAATGATGAGCGAAATCAGCAACTTCACTGATACGATTTAGCAACCTAATTATGTGATGAGGGTGCAATTCTGCACCTTTTTTTTATAATTTTAAAGCATTATTACGTGCTCTAAGTCTCATTATGAATTAAAAAAAATTATACATTTTCAATTCTTTGATAACTATCGCTGTTAATTAGTCGTAAAGAATTATGATCATCTGCAGATTAGTTATGTTTACCAGGAGCAATATAATGAGCGCTAAAAGCATTACCCTGAAGGAACTTGAAAAGTACGGTATTCATGATGTAGCTGAAGTGGTTTATAACCCAAGTTACGAGCTATTATTCACGGAAGAAACTAAGCCAGGACTCGAAGGTTATGAACGCGGCACGGTCACCACATTAGGTGCGGTTGCGGTAGATACAGGTATTTTTACGGGTCGTTCACCAAAAGACAAATATATCGTTCGTGATGATGTCACTCGCGATACTGTCTGGTGGGCAGACCAAGGTAAAGGTAAGAACGATAACAAACCGATGTCACAAGAAGTGTGGGCTGATTTAAAGCACATTGTGACAGAGCAACTGTCTGGCAAACGTTTGTTTATCATTGATGCATTCTGTGGTGCAAACGCAGATACACGTCTGAAAGTCCGCTTTATCACAGAAGTCGCATGGCAAGCGCACTTCGTTAAAAACATGTTCATTCGTCCATCAGATGAAGAGTTAGTTGGCTTTGAACCTGATTTTATCGTGATGAACGGTGCAAAATGCACTAACCCGAACTGGAAAGCACAAGGTCTGAACTCAGAAAACTTTGTGGCGTTCAACTTAACTGAGCGTATGCAGTTAATCGGTGGCTCTTGGTACGGCGGCGAAATGAAAAAAGGCATGTTCTCAATGATGAACTACCTGCTGCCATTAAAAGGCATCGCTTCTATGCACTGTTCAGCGAACGTTGGCGAAAAAGGCGACGTTGCAATTTTCTTCGGTTTATCAGGCACGGGTAAAACCACGCTGTCTACCGATCCGAAACGTAAGTTAATCGGTGATGATGAGCACGGCTGGGATGATGACGGCGTATTTAACTTCGAAGGCGGTTGCTACGCAAAAACTATCAACCTATCTAAAGAAGCTGAGCCAGATATCTACGGCGCAATCAAGCGTGATGCATTACTTGAAAACGTCATGGTATTAGCAGACGGCACCGTTGATTTCAATGATGGTTCGAAAACGGAAAATACCCGTGTTTCTTACCCGATTTACCACATTGAAAACATCGTGAAACCTGTTTCTAAAGCAGGCCATGCAACAAAAGTTATCTTCCTGACGGCAGATGCATTTGGTGTGTTACCACCGGTTTCTCGTTTGACCCCTGAGCAAACTCAGTATCACTTCCTGTCTGGTTTCACCGCGAAATTAGCGGGCACAGAGCGTGGTGTGACTGAGCCAACGCCTACGTTCTCAGCGTGTTTCGGCGCAGCATTCTTATCACTGCACCCAACACAATACGCAGAAGTATTAGTTAAGCGTATGGAAGCCGCGGGTGCGAAAGCGTACTTAGTGAACACAGGTTGGAACGGAACAGGTAAACGTATCTCCATTAAAGATACCCGCGCCATCATTGATGCAATCTTAAGTGGCGACATCGAAAAAGCCGATACCATTAAGCTGCCAGTCTTCGATTTAGAAGTCCCTACAGCATTACCAGGCGTGGATACCAATATCCTCGACCCACGTAATACTTATGCAGATAAAGCGCAGTGGGATGAGAAGGCGAAGGATTTAGCGAACCGTTTCGTGAATAACTTCGATAAATACACAGACACGCCAGCAGGTGCTGCTTTAGTAAAAGCAGGTCCAAAACTGTAATTTGCGAATGTGTTTTGTGTTATAGAAAAAGGCGCTACAGTGTAGCGCCTTTTTTGTGGGTGATTATTCAGCAGAAGGCAGGTCGAATAACAGAATTTCGCTATCTTCATCCGCCTTGATGGTTAAGCTAGTTTCTTCCCAAATCGCTAAACCATCACTGGTAGAGGCTTTTTGACCGTTAATTTCAACGGTGCCTTTGACAACTTGGATCCACACTACCCGTTTTTCGGCGATCTCGTGGGTTTGTACATCGTTTGCATGCAATGCCCAGCGCCATAATTCCATGTCTTGATACACTTTCAGTGAACCGTCACGGGCGTCTGGTGACAGAACCAATTGTTTACCATCGAGTGAATCAAAGCGTTTTTGCTCATAACGTGGCTCAATGCCTGTTTTTTCAGGAATGATCCAAATTTGGTACAGATGCAGCTCTTTATCACTGTTCGGGTTGTACTCTGAGTGGCGAATACCCGTACCTGCACTCATAATTTGGAATTCACCCGCTGGAATTTGCTCCATGTTGCCCATGCTGTCTTTGTGTTCGACGGCACCATTAAGCACATAGGTCAAAATCTCCATGTCTTTATGGGGGTGAGTACCAAAACCTTGGCCCGCGGCAATAAAGTCTTCGTTAATCACTCTCAGTGCTGAAAAACCCATAAATTTTTCATCATAGTAGCTGGAGAATGAAAAAGTGTGCCAGCTGTCGAGCCAACCATGGTTAGCATGACCACGTTCATTTGCTTTGCGTAAATAGATCATCGTGTTATCTCCTAGTTGGATACCCAACCGTGGTTGAACTTCTCTCTAAATCAATTGCAGACAGTTTAACCGTTTTGCTAAGAGAGAAAAGTAGCTGCCATTAACCATAGGATCCAAAAAATTTGAACAAGTAGGTTTGAGATAAGTGAAGAAAATGAATAGAAAATGATGCTGTGGAAGTTTTAACCAATAAACCCATTGACGCAGATAAAAAAATAGCCAGCGCAAGGCTGGCTAAAGTAAACACTGGAAGCAATGTGAGCAATGTCGTACTCCCTACAATAGGTGACTAAGTAACCATATCAAGGAAGTGATGATAATGATAATAGTTATCACTATCGTTTGTAAAGCATTATTTTTAACCAAAATAATATATCTTATAATTAAAACCGCAATTATATGATTTCTATGAAATTAAATATTAACCATTATTTTTCAATGGATTAAGGGAAATTTGGTTAAAAGGATACAAACAAAGAAACATCGCCAATATTAGTTAACCTTAAATTAACTATGGTTAATGGGCAGGCTTTCGGCACACGCTGCCGCTGAACTCCAAGCCCATTGGAAGTTATAACCACCTAGCCAGCCGGTGACATCGACGACCTCACCAATAAAATATAACCCTTCGGTTTTCAGTGAACCCATTGTTTTTGATGATATTTCATGGGTGTCAACTCCCCCTAAGGTCACTTCTGCTGTGCGGTAGCCTTCTGTCCCGTTGGGTTGGACTTGCCAAGCATGTAGGGTGTTATGCAGCGCTTCAACTTGTGGGTGGTTCAATTGCTTTAGGGCACACTCAGGGATTTGCCCTTGTGCTTGCATGATTTCAATTAACCGCTTAGGCAACAGTTTTGCGAGAGTGTTTTTTAAGGATTGATTCGGGTGTTCTTGTTTTTCTTCCATTAAAAAATCACTCAGCGAAAGGTTAGGAAGTAAGTTAATACTCACATACTCACCGGGGTTCCAATAGCTAGAAATCTGCAAAATAGCGGGGCCTGAGAGGCCGCGATGGGTAAATAGGATATTTTCTTTAAATAGCGTTCCGTCAGCCGCTGTCACAGTTGCCGCGACAGAGATCCCTGAGAGCACTTGCAGGGCTTCTAGAAGCGGTTTATGCAGTGTAAATGGGACAAGGCCAGCACGGGTTGGAATAATCGAGTGGCCAAATTGCTCTGCTAAACGGTAGCCAAATGGGGTAGCACCTAAGCCCGGCATGGACAATCCACCTGTAGCGACAACCAGTGAGCGAGCATTTACTTGGCTTCCATTCACGGTGACGAGAAAGCCCTCTGGTGTTTTTTCGACAGCAGTGACTTCACTACGGAGCTTTATCGAAATGTTCGGCAAATTACATTCGTTTTGTAGCATATCGACAATATCTTGCGCACTGTTGTCGCAAAAAAGCTGCCCTAAGGTTTTCTCATGGTATGGAATATTATATTTGGCGACTAAGCCGATAAAATCCCATTGTGTATAGCGAGCAAGTGCTGACTTACAAAAATGGGGATTTGTGGAAATATAGTTGCTGTGCTCAGCGTACATATTCGTGAAATTGCAGCGCCCGCCTCCGGACATCAATATTTTTCTGCCTAATTTTTTGCCGTTATCAAGGACGAGGGTGTTCAGTCCGCGTTTACCTGCGAGCGAAGCACAAAATAGGCCTGCGGCACCTGCACCTAAAATAATAACGTCGATATTTTTCACGATTAGTTTCTCTATAGCTATTTGATTTTCAGCATAATTACATTATGAATGTGGGTATTTTACGTCATCTTGAGATAGTTGTAATGTAAAGCTTCGAGCGAGATCAGATGAAAAGTGTGCAAGACGTATTATAATTAGAAAAATTCGCTCAAAAAGAGCAAATAACTTTTATTTTCGGGAAATATCGTTAAAAAAGTTTCAAAAATTCAGAATAACTTTGTTTTGACTAATGCATTGAAATATATGGAGTAATTACTATGAGGTACTTTTTTGATGGGTAGTTAAATCAAAAAAAGGTTAGATTTTGCTTCCACCGCCAGCGTTTGTCACTGATAATGCGCCGCGTTCATGTCCAACATATAATGGCTTAACGTCTATGCTACATCTTTTTACAGGTTTAGAATTTCATACAGGTCTATTATTAGTTCTAGCACTGTTATTTGTGCTGGTCTATGAGGCTATAAATGGCTTCCATGACACCGCTAACGCGGTAGCAACGGTTATTTATACCAGAGCAATGCGGGCACAGTTCGCAGTTGTCATGGCAGGGGTTTTTAACTTTTTTGGTGTCTTGCTGGGAGGGTTGAGCGTTGCCTACGCGATTGTCCACCTCTTACCAACAGACCTCTTGCTTAATGTGAGTTCCGCTCACGGCCTTGCAATGGTCTTCTCATTGCTACTGGCTGCAATTATTTGGAACCTCGGAACGTGGTACTTAGGTATCCCAGCGTCCAGTTCCCATACACTGATTGGTGCCATTATCGGGGTGGGTTTAACCAACGCGATAGTGACAGACTCATCCGTGGTTGACGCCTTGAATATACCGAAAATGATCAGTATTTTCATGTCGTTAATTCTTTCTCCAGCGATCGGTTTTGTGATTGCCGGTTTGATGATTTTCTTTTTACGCCGTTATTGGAGCGGAACAAAGAAACGTCGCCGTATTCACTTAACACCTGCAGAACGTGAGAAAAAAGATGGTAAGCGTAAGCCACCATTTTGGACCCGTACCGCGCTAATTTTATCTGCGGTTGGTGTTAGCTTCTCGCACGGTGCGAACGATGGCCAGAAAGGTATCGGTCTTATCATGCTTGTGCTGATTGGTGTTGCGCCAGCAGGTTTCGTCATGAATATGAACTCGAACGGTTATGATATCGCGAGAACCCATGATGCTGTAGTCCACCTGCAACAATACTATGAAACACATAAACCTGCATTAAACCACGCGATAGAAAATGCCCCGGCAGTTGCTGAAAGTAGCACTGAGCCAGGTGGTGAATTCCATTGCGATAGTTCACGTACAGGTGCAATTTTAAATCAAGCTCAGACGATGCTAAACGGCATTCAGAGCTACGAAGAGTTAACACCTGACCAACGTAACCATGCACGCCGTTTATTGATGTGTATCTCTGATACAGCGAATGCGGTAGCGAAATTACCTGAAACCAATGCAAAAGATGCAAGCTTACTGAAAAAACTCAGTAATGACCTGCTGTATACCGTTGAGTATGCACCTCTGTGGATCATCATTGCGGTTGCTTTAGCCCTGTCTTTAGGCACCATGTTCGGTTGGCAGCGTGTTGCGGTCACAATCGGTGAGAAAATCGGTAAGAAAGGCATGACCTACGCACAAGGTGTTTCCGCGCAGGTGACAGCGGCAGTGTCGATTGGTGTGGCGAGTTATACCGGGATGCCAGTTTCAACAACCCAAGTATTATCTTCAGCAGTGGCTGGGACCATGGTTGTTGATGGCGGCGGTGTACAGACTAAAACAATCAAAAGTATTGCATTAGCGTGGTTACTGACTTTACCAGTGTCGATTGTCTTATCTGGTGGGTTGTACTGGCTATCTCTGCTGTTTATCTAACAGCACTTCACTTGGCTTCACCGTTGTGAAGCCGTCGAAAGTGACATGAACACAGCGATATAAAAACACCAAATAGTGATGATCGTAAGGTCATCACTATTTTTTTACCTCAAGAAAGCCTGCTAGCCTGCCATTAACAAATAAACTAAGCTGACGACAACAAGAATACTAAGCCGGCTTATTGTCATAAACTGCTTACGAATTCGCTCACAACGGGCAATGACTTCAGGGTCATAATGCTCAAGATACTGTTTGCTATTGATATATCGGACAAGCCGAAGTTGTTTGTTCAGTTGGCCATGGGTGGTGAAAAAACCATTCCCATCAACGGATTGGTAGAGTAGCGGATCAGAATCCCGCAAAATAGACAATAAAACGCGAATAGATGAAAAATAACGCATCATATTTAAGATGCATAAAATGCATAGTGCCCAAAATAAAGCAATCATACTGAACATAATCCCCTCCTTAGAAACCCAGCTCACAGCACTTGTCAAAAAGGAAATACAGCAAGATATTTTATTTATACTCAGTCATTTCATTGTAGGATAAATAACCGCTTAAAAAAAGTGCAACCCCCACAAATTTTTGATTACTTTTTGTTTCTATTGAAAAAATACTTTATTGCTACTTATCATTGGGTATCACACTTTAGCGTGAAATTATGTTGTTTTTTGTCTGTGAAAGTGTAGCCATAACTCGAATTGTTTAGGTGAATATATTAATATTGAATGAATGATGTTATTGTTTTATAAAATGTTATAGACGCTTATGATTTTAAGGTTAATCTGCTTAGATGTGATCAACACAACACTTAATTATCACAATTAGCAGGTATAGTATTATTAAGATGTGGTGAAGGCATAACCACTGGATTAATCAGCATTCGGAAGGAGTTTACTTATGGCTTACAAACATATTCTTGTTGCGGTAGATTTATCACCTGAAAGTAAAGTATTACTGGATAAGGCTGTCTCTATGGCAAAACCTTACGGTGCCAAAGTCTCCATGATCCATGTTGATGTTAACTATTCAGACCTGTACACCGGCCTTATCGATGTCAATTTAGGTGACATGCAGCAGCGTATCACTGATGAAACGCGTAATGCTCTGAAAGACTTAGCCGCAGGTGCAGGTTATGAAATGCAAGAAACCCTAAGTGGTAGCGGCGATCTCGGCCAAGTATTGGTTGATGCGATTAAAAAATATGACATGGACTTAGTGGTCTGTGGTCACCACCAAGATTTCTGGAGCAAGCTGATGTCATCTGCTCGTCAGTTAATCAATACTGTTCATGTGGATATGTTGATTGTTCCGTTAAATGACGACGAAGAATAATCTACCTTCTTCAATTTGAAATATTATTCACTGAAAACGCTTGCTTATGCAGGCGTTTTTTTTGTGTCAAAATATGTCATTCAAGGTAGATATTGGCAGGTCAAGCAATTTTTTTTGCATTATAGTGAAAAAAAACCTTGAATTTAGAATACAAACTAATGATATATTCAATAGGCAAAACACAAATCAACCTCACATTTCCTAAAAATAATGACAAGAAAGAGTGAGGCACATCACAACAACCACACGTTAAAAAGGAAGACATAGATGACACAATCACTATCTTCATTCTTGGAGTCTGTCCAAAAAAGAGACCCTTCACAACCGGAATTCCTACAAGCGGTGCGTGAAGTATTCACTTCCCTTTGGCCATTCCTTGAGCAAAATGCAAAATACCGTGACCAAGCCCTGCTTGAGCGCTTTGTTGAACCCGAAAGAGTGATCCAATTCCGTGTGTGTTGGATGGACGACCAAGGCAAAGTCCAAGTCAACCGCGCATGGCGTGTGCAATTTAGCTCAGCCATCGGTCCATTCAAAGGCGGTATGCGCTTCCACCCATCAGTTAACTTATCCATTCTGAAATTCCTAGGCTTCGAGCAAACACTGAAAAACGCACTGACTACCTTACCAATGGGTGGTGGTAAAGGCGGTTCAGACTTCGATCCTAAAGGGAAAAGTACGGGCGAAGTAATGCGTTTTTGCCAAGCATTGATGACAGAATTGTATCGCCATATTGGCTCAAACACTGACGTGCCTGCGGGTGACATTGGTGTGGGTGCACGTGAAGTTGGCTTTATGACGGGTATGATGAAAAAGCTGTCTAACGACACTTCTTGCGTATTTACGGGTAAAGGCCTGTCTTTTGGCGGTAGCTTAATTCGCCCTGAAGCAACGGGTTACGGCTTAGTATACTTCACTAACGCAATGTTACAGCGCCATGGTTTAAGTTTCGATGGTATGCGTGTTGCGGTTTCAGGTTCGGGTAACGTAGCACAGTACACCATTGAAAAATGTATGGAACTGGGCGCGAAAGTGGTTACTGCATCTGACTCTAGCGGTACAGTGGTTGATGAAGCGGGCTTTACTGCGGAAAAACTTGCACGTTTAGAAGAGATTAAAAACAACTACGGCCGTGTTGAAGAATACGCGAAAGAGTTTGGTTTAACTTACTTAGCGGGCCAGCAACCATGGAATGTTCCTGTTGATATCGCACTGCCATGTGCAACACAAAATGAGCTGGATGTTGAAGCAGCGAAAGTGTTAATCAAAAATGGCGTTAAAGCGGTCGCAGAAGGCGCAAACATGCCAACCACTATTCCTGCAACAGAGCTGTTCCTTGAAGCGGGTGTGTTATTTGCACCAGGTAAAGCCGCTAACGCAGGCGGTGTGGCAACTTCTGGTCTGGAAATGGCGCAGAACGCGGCTCGTCTTGGCTGGAAAGCAGAGAAAGTCGATGCGCGCTTACACCACATCATGTTGGATATTCACCACCACTGTGTTGAGTTTGGCGGTGAAGGAAAACAAATTAACTATGTTCAAGGCGCGAACATCGCGGGCTTTGTAAAAGTCGCTGATGCAATGCTTGGGCAGGGTGTGTTGTAATCCTCTGACAAAAAAAACGTACGCGAAAGGGCGGCTGTAACATACTGATAATTCACCTGTACATACGCCCTTCGCCGTTACGTTTAATCGTTATTTTTAATGCACGGATAGATATCGAATCGATGGCTTTTTGTTGTGACCGCTGACGGCGCTTTTTGTCCCGCAAGGGGTTCTGCGTAGTCAGGGCGTTTAACCACCACACGGCGTTTTGCCAAGGCAATCGCAGGCGCTAATAACGCATCCGCATCATCATCTGCTCCCACCAATGACTGAAACACCCGCATCTCTTTCTTTACTAATGCACTCTTTTGCCGATGTGGGTACATGGGGTCGAGGTAGATAACGTCTGGCGCAGGGGTTATGTCACTCAGAGCAGTAATACTTGAGGCATGGATCAAAGACATACGTTCTTGCAGCCATGGGCCGATTTCGGCGTCCTGATAGCCACGTTGTAAGCCATCGTCTAGCAATGCAGCAACCACAGGGTGGCGCTCTAACATCCGAACACGGCATCCCAGTGCGGCAAGCACAAAGGCATCGCGGCCTAATCCTGCGGTGGCATCAATCACATCGGGCAAATACTCTTTTTTGATCCCTACCGCTTTTGCTACCGCTTCACCACGCCCACCACCAAACTTGCGGCGATGCGCCATCGCACCCGAAACAAAATCGACAAAGATCCCACCGAGTTTGGGCTCATCAAGCTTGCGGAGCTGTAAATTTTCAGGGGTAAGCACCAGCGCCATTGTGGCATCTGGTGTATGGGAGAGCTGCCACTTTTCAGAAAGTTGAGAAAGGGTGCTTTGATCAGCACCCTCTTCACAGATCAACTGGATCTTAATGTGATTAGCCATGAATACCGTAGCTCTTCAACATCGCATCAAGTTCTGGCTTACGACCACGGAAGCGCTCAAACAACGCCATTGGCTCTTCAGAACCGCCGCGACTTAAAATATTGTCGAGGAACGATTGGCCTGTTTGGCGGTTAAAAATACCTTCTTCACTAAAGCGCGAGTAGGCATCTGCCGCGAGCACATCAGCCCATAAATAGCTGTAGTAACCTGCTGCGTAGCCGCCTGCAAAAATATGGCTGAAGGCATGTGGGAAGCGCGCCCATTTTGGTGATGGCACGACCGCAACTTTTTCTTTAATCGCATATAATGTTGGCATGACTTGCGCACCTTTTGCAGGGTCATACTCTGCGTGCAAGGTGAAATCAAACAGACCAAACTCTAATTGGCGTAGGACAAACATTGCAGATTGGTAATTTTTCGCCGCTAACATGCTGCTTAACATTTCTGCGGGTAATGGTTCACCCGTTTCATAATGACCAGAAATAAATTCCAGTGCTTCAGGCTCCCAGCACCAGTTTTCCATAAACTGGCTTGGCAATTCGACAGCATCCCATGGCACACCGTTGATACCTGCGACATCAGCCACATCGATTTGCGTCAGCATATGGTGTAAGCCGTGACCAAACTCATGGAACAGGGTGATGACTTCATCATGAGTGAAGAGTGCGGGTTTATCGCCTAATGGCTGGTTAAAGTTACATGTCAGGTAAGCCACTGGATTTTGCAGTGAGCCATCTTTGTGCACCATGCGACCCACACAATCATCCATCCAAGCCCCACCACGTTTGTGTTCACGTGCATAGAGGTCAAGGTAGAAACTACCGCGTAGGGTATTTGTTTCGTCGTACAGCTCAAAGAAACGCACATCTTTATGCCATGTTTCGACGTCATTGCGTTCTTTGGCGGTTAAACCATAGATACGATGAACCACTTCGAACAAGCCATTCAAAACGCGTTGCTCAGGGAAATAAGGGCGCAATTGCTCATCACTGAGTGAGAATTTATGCTGTTTTTGTTTCTCGCTGTAATACGCTAAATCCCACGATTCTAAAGATTCAACGCCATAATGTTCTTTGGCGAAAGCGGTGAGTTCTGCCAGCTCATTTTTGCCTTGCTGGTGGGCGCGATCCGCTAAGTCATTGAGGAAGCCTAAAACTTGCTCTGGTGATTCTGCCATTTTTGTTGCTAGGGATTTATCTGCGTAGTTTTTGAAACCAAGCAATTGGGCAAGCTCGTGGCGCAATGCCATTAATTCATCGATAAGCTCGCTATTATCCCATTTACCTGCATTTGGCCCTTGGTCAGAAGCGCGAGTGCTGTATGCGTGGCTCATTTCACGGCGCAGCTCTGCGTTATCCGCATAGGTCATGACAGGCAGGTAGCTTGGCATGTCGAGGGTTAAAAGGTAGCCTTCTTCGCCTTTGGCTTCTGCCATCGCTTTAGCGGCGGCAATTGCGCTTTCTGGCATACCTGCTAATTCTTTTTCATCTTTAATCAGCTTCGTCCACCCCATGGTGGCATCAAGTACGTTATTGCCAAATTTAGAGGCGATCTCCGACAAACGTGCAACGATTTCACCGTAACGTTGCTGTTTTTCGACAGGCAAACCAATACCGGATAATTCGAAATCACGTAAGGTATTTTCGATAGATTTACGCTGTGATTGGCTAAGTGAATTAAATTCAGCACTTTCTTTTAACGATTTATACGCTTGGTATAAAGGTTCGTGTTGACCCATCCACGTACTGAATTCAGACAGCAGCGGTAAACATTGCTCATAGGCTTCGCGCAATTCAGGGCTATTTTTCACGGAATGCAGATGGCTCACTGGAGACCAAACGCGAGACAGCTTATCACTGGCTTCTTCTAACGGCTGGCACAGGTTATCCCACGTATAGTGTTCGGTTGCATTCAGAAGGCTTTCAACCGTTTGGCGGTATTCGGTAAGCACGTGTTCGACAGCAGGAAAAACGTGTGCAGGTTCAATGCTAGAAAAACGGGGTAATGCAGAATCGGCTAATAATGAATTTGTCATAAAAACATCCTGTGATTGCAGGCTTGTGCTCGTAGGCCAAGGCTTACTGTGTTGACAATAAAAGTTAAACGGCGAACTTATACCCAAAACGATTCATGTTATAGGGTGATAAAACCAGCACACCATTATGAATATAAGAAAGTATATGGGGGCGGATATGAAAACCTCAATATCAAGATAACGATTTTTGTTATCAGTGCTTATCAATAAATGGGGTTTTTGTTGGCTTTTATCAATAAAGAGGATAGTTGTAGTTTCAATGCTTTGGAAAATAATGAATTCAGTCTATAATCACTTTCCAATCTATAGAGGAAGATCGTCGTCTCCGGTGAGGCGGCTGGATTTCAAATCCAGTTGGGGCTGCCAGCAGTCCCGGGCAGGTTCGACTCCTGTGATCTTCCGCCAAATGCTGTTTCTGAATTTCTCCTAAAATCCATATTTTCCTTTTAAATCAATAAGATTTGTCTTTCTGTAGTCTGTCTGATTCTCCCCTTGTTTACTGGTTTCTACCCCTGTTTGGGGGCAAAATTGGGGGCATAATTTTCCCCTGTTTTTTGGATGCCCCCACAATGAAGCTCAAAGCCAGTCAGGTAGCGGCCTCAAGGCCAATGGTAACTCCCTATAAAATGGCAGATGGAGGGGGGTTGTATCTCGAAGTTAACATTAACGGATCGAAGGCTTGGAGAATGAAGTACCGTTTTGGAGGAAAAGAGAAACGACTATCCTTTGGAATGTACCCGCTAGTTTCACTCGTGGGCAGGATATTTATGGATTTGGGAAATTCCGGCTGAAGTGATGAAGGTGAAGCGGCCACATGTTGTGCCATTATCTAAACAGGTGCATAGCCACCAATTCAGTATCGCTTTGGTGAGGAACATCAACCGATTACCGAGGAACAAGTATTACAACCGCGTCGCTGGGAGGATAAGAAAGATGATCTGTGGACGGTATATCAACGCTTGCAGGAGAATTTAATTAAAGGTGGGTTATCTGGCAAAAATGCGAAAGGCAAGCGTGCTCGTGCTCGTACTCGTTCGGTGAATGGTATTGATGGGGATATCAAATTGAATAAGGCGCTGTGGGTGATGACAGAAAGGATGTATGAACATTTTTCTGGAAGAGAAAGAATATAGGAATGATAGCACATTGTTTTTGCATAAAATAATGTGCTTTCTATCTATTCATTGATGGCCTTATTTTTTTGTTAAATATACTATATTGTTGTTCATAGTTTATGCATAACGTATAGAGAGTGGAGGCAATTTGATGAGTGAAAATCTTCCTGAAGCGCCACAGGGCGAATTTGTTTTGTTCCGCAGTGAAGATGGGCAAACTCACGTCGAATGCCGCTTTGAGTCTGATACTCTGTGGTTATCTCAGGCTGAGATTGCCAACCTTTATCAAGTAACTCCTCAAGCAATAACTCAGCATGTTAAAGCTATCTACGAAGAGGGTGAGCTTGTACAAAATTCAACTTGTAAGTCTTTCTTACAAGTTCGGCAGGAAGGTAATCGGCAGGTTAATCGCAATACACTGCATTACAACCTCTCAATGATCCTCGCCGTTGGTTACCGGGTCCGTTCTGTTCGTGGTACTCAGTTTCGTCAGTGGGCAACGCAAACGCTGGAGCAGTATCTGATCAAAGGGTTTGTGATGGACGATGAGCGGCTGAAAAACCCGCCTATCGGTCAGTCAGTCGTGCCGGATTACTTTGATGAGATGCTCGAACGCATCCGTGATATTCGTGCCAGTGAGCGGCGGGTGTATTTACGAGTGAAAGAGATCTTCACTATGGCGGCAGACTATGAACCTTCTAATAAAGAAACTACTCGTTTCTTCCTATCTATTCAAAACAAACTGCATTTTGCTTGTACGGGCATGACTGCTGCGGAGCTTATAGCTAGTCGCGCAGATGCCAGTCAGCCGGATATGGGATTAACCAGCTATAAATTTGATGAAGTGCGTAAAACGGATGTGACGGTAGCGAAGAATTATCTACGTGAAAATGAGCTCAAAGAATTAAACCGTATCGTCAATATGTGGCTGGATTTTGCCGAAGACCAAGCGCTGCGCCGTAAGCAAGTTTTCTTACAGGATTGGGATACTAAGCTGGATCAGTTTTTAAGTTTCAATGACCGTAACGTATTACAAGGCGCTGGTGGAATAAGTAAGAAAGCCGCTGACGAAAAGGCTAAAGTAGTGTTTGATATTTTTGCTCAAAAACGCCGTCGGTTAAAAGAAATCGAAGGGGCGAGGGTGAACATGGCGGCGCTGAAAGATTTGTTGAAAACCAGTAAGCAAAAGAAGTGATCTGCTGTGGATAGAACGTATACAGATAAAGACCTCTGTGCAGCGTTATCCGATATATTTGTGGATAATTGGGTGAATTTCGAATATATCGCCTCGATCGCAAAATATTTTCCCGTTGAGTATGTTCAAGTCATGTTGTGTCGGTATGTTGCTCCTATCTGCTCCTGCAATCTGTTATCCCCTGTACCTCCCGTATGGACTGCTTTTGATGCAGATGAATTATGGAGAGAAATTGGTATATTGAAAAAGAAAGAGCAAAGTGTATTTGGTAAATTTAAAAGCTATCTCTGTACGTTATATTTCAAAAATAGGCTTAAGCAAGAGTGGCAAGAATTAATGCGTTTTTTGCAAAATTAACGGATAGTTTTCCAACTCGATTAACTGGTTGAAAGAATAGGAACAGAACATGCAGTCAATACGACTCATGGGGAATGGTTATGAACCTCATGTTAAACGCTCTGGTTCTCATTTAACCTATTCACTGCCTGTCGACTCGGGTTTTGCCAGTTTCAGTTTTACGTTTGATATTTGCCAAAACGATCTGGATATTTTACTTTCTGATGATTACAGGCGTGCAGTCCTTGAAATCATAGCACATACATTGCTACAGCGTTCGACTATGGATGGAGAGCACCGTTTTACTCAAAGGGATTTCGATAGGCTTATTTCAGAGACGCTTTACTCTAAATTTGATCGTCTTCAGGTGTTTATTGAGCAAGTGACTCGGGAAAAGCACATTTCTATTGAGCATTATGTGCAAGAAATCATTAATCGACGCGCTAACCGCAACCGAAAAAAATTGAATGAAATATAAGATTATAAATAAAGATGAAATTATTGGCATCACTGAGTTAGAGATAAGTGATCCACCGATGGGGTTTGTGTTCGGAGCTTTAGAACCCACTCAGTTTTATACATTAGGTATCAATACAACTAATTGTAAAATATTCATTTCTGAGACTGATGAAGAAATTGCTTGTGAATTCATTGCAATCGAAGATTATTCAGAGGAATGGGGAGGGCAGTGTATAGAGGTGACCGTTTTAGTTGAGTCAGCTGAAGAATATGAGAAATTCTTTAAGCATCACCTAGACGCTTACGAAAAACAATTCATCTAAGCAACAGATAATAAACAACAGCAATCGACTTCAAAACTGCCAGCTTGTTCTGAGCCTAATTCGTATAGTGATAAACTGAATTTATCGTTCCGTTCCATCATTATTTATCTGCTCAATTTCTACTCAAAAAATAATCTGGGGGCATTAATGGGGGCACTGATATTTATCCAACTCAATAAACTCATTTAATATCAACGCTATTACCCATAAAGTACGACTCGACTCCTGTGATCGCCAGAGACATGGGAGATAATATTCTCTGGCGGTTCATAACAACGAAGAGCGTATTAAGAACCTTCCAGTATTCGTGGAGCATCACAAGTTTTAGTTGCGTTGATTTCCTTACTAGAAATCAGATTTACAAAAACCGGTCATTTCATCCAGTTCCATTTCGCGACCTAATGCCGTCATTGGGTGGACAATCACTAAACCGCGTACGGATTTCTTCAGTTTGCCAAGATCAGCTTGTTCTTTCTTAGTGATAGGGCGTTTGAATGGCATATCTACCAATTTTTGCGCTTCTTTGCTTAGCTTCTTGTTACGCAACGCTTTCAGACGAGCAATTTCAACTTCTAGCGTCGCTTTTTCTTTCTCAAGTTCTGCGTATTTTTCCGCTTCGTTCGTCAATTGCATGCTTGCCATTTGGTGACGAATAAGGTCTAAACGATCGCTGAGAAGTTTAATTTGTGTTTTTTCGATTTCTTTCATTATTAATTAACCGTGAGTAAAGTTCTTGTCGGCGAGTATACACCATTCTGTGTAAGAGGGTGAAAAGGGATAGGGGTTGGCCGCTGTTTCATCAAGTTATTATTAACGACATAAATAGGAAATAACCTCTATCAGCATTACTGATAGAGGAAAATTAATTCAAACTGTTAATGAGCTTATTTCTAATTGATAGCGTGCTTTGTGGGGTATTGAAAAGGCATAGCTCTAACCAGGCTTCAATTTCTTGATAGGTCGCGTTCGTCAGGCAGTTTTGCCACTTTTGTTTTAAATCAACGGGTAATTTGAGAAATTGCTGACGGTCTAAGCGATGGCTTAATTGAGTTGAACCTGCGAGAAATAATGTGACTTGGTGAAAACGTTTTTCGGGAGCAAGTACATCTGGCGGGACGCTTCTATCTGGATTGCGGTTAACCCGTTGAGCCAATGCCATAATTTGTGGGTCTAGCTCAGGTTGAGTGAAATCGCATAAATGTAAATCTCCCTTAATCAACATTGCGGCAATGATGTATTCAAGGCAAAAACGCGCTTCGATGCCATTTTCAGGTACTCTAATGTTGGCAGCAATATCTCCTCCCAATGGAAAAGCAATATCGATACGTTGAAGGTTATCAAGAAGCGCGATGAGTGGCTTTCCGCTGCTTAACCAGCGGTCACGTAAAACTTGGGTCACGGCGACAGCGGAGTGAGTACCTGCACACGTAGGATAAGGTTTAAATTCAAGGCCTGGAGACTCGATACGCCACGGTTTCCCCCAATCTTTAGTTAGAAGCTCAGGCGCCGCTTGCCGGTGGCTCATTGCATCTAGGAATGCCTCAATCACGCCATGGGGGCGAGATGAGAAACCGCTAGAGGCTAATTGGAATGACATGACGGCGGATTGTGCTGCCAGCCCAGCATGAAGAGGTTTTACCGCTGAACCAAATTGTGCGCGTAGTGCGGTTGATTGTGTTGCCGCAAGGCCAAGCGCGCAGGCCGTTGTGTTTAAATCAGCATCGAATAAGTAGCATAACGCGGCTGTGGCTGCGATTGCCCCTAAACTTCCTGTTGAATGAAAACCCAGCTGGTAATGTTGGTTAGTGACTGCTAACCCTAATCTGCCAGCGACTTCGACACCAACACAATAAGCGTTTAAAAATCGCACATTATCGATTTCGCCTTGAGCTGGTGCTAGGGCAAAAAGTGCAGGTAAAATAACCGTTGATGGATGACCGCGAAAATTCGCGTGAAAATCATCAAAATCAAGGGCATGCCCTGCATAGCCCAATAATAGCGCAATACTGCGCGGATCACGCTCAGGGTATAGGGCACTTAATTGTTGCCAACCCGCATCATTAATATGGCCTTCTGTCACCGAGAGCGTGACAGCGAGGTAATCTTTAATGCCATTTTGTGCGGCTTGCTGTGCGCAAAGAGGCGGAGAAGCCTCAATAATTTTCTCCGCCAAAATAGTGGTTAACTCGCTAATCATTGCACCTTTCCGCTGTATTTGTTTAGCGTGGTTTCAGCCAGTTGAGCGAGGTAACGGGCTGTTGGGTATAATGCTTTATCATCAACTCGGAATTTGGGGTGATGTAGGGCATATGGCCCCCCTGAACCGATCATCATAAAAGCCCCAGGTATTTTTTGCTGATAGAAGGCAAAGTCTTCACCAATTGGGCTGGCTTCGACTCGAATAGCCTCAAAACCCGATTTCTCAGCTTGGAGTAGCGCGAGATCTACCCATTCACCCGTGTTGACTACCGAAGGTGGACCTGGGTGCCATAACAGTTCTATTTGAGCATCAAAGGTGGTGGCGATCCCATCTAATATTTGACGTAAACGCTGCTCAATTTGTTCTCGAGTCGATTGTTTAAAGGTACGTACGGTACCTTCTAAGTAAGCGGTATCAGGGATGACATTCCATGTACTGCCACTGTGAACTTGTGTAATGGACACGACGGCGTTTTGATCAGAGGAAACATTTCTGCTGATAATTGATTGTGTTGCATTAATAATCTGAGCAATGATAATTAATGGGTCATTACCTTCATGAGGTTTAGCGGCATGGGCACCTTTTGCGGCGATTTTAATTTCAAAACGGTCAACTCCAGCGGTAAGAGCGCCTTCTTTACTTCCCACAACACCGACAGGCAACGTAGGGTCATTGTGAATACCAAATATCGCAAGGGCACCATCTAATGCACCTGTCGCGAGTAGCGCTGGCGCACCTTGGCCGGTTTCTTCCGCGGCTTGGAAGAGAACGCGTACAGTACCTTTTAAATTGGCGCTATTTTGTTGCAGTAAAATAGCCGCACCAAGCGCTGCTGATGCATGAAAATCATGGCCACAAGCGTGCATTACCCCTTTGTTTTGAGAGACAAAATCAACGCCAGATTCTTCTTCAATCGGTAGTGCATCAATATCGGAGCGTAATACGACTAACGGGCCGTCTTGTTGGCCTTTGATTTCTGCCACTAACCCAGTTGCGAGTGGAAGGGGTAAAATGGTGATCCCTGCTTCCGTTAAGGCATCACGAATACGCTGTGTTGTTTGATGTTCTTGATTCGATAATTCAGGAAAACGGTGCATTTCATGGCGAAATGCCTGAATTTTATCTGCAAGTGCTTGCTCGTGGTGGCTAATGTTCATTTAATTTCTCCCAATTGAGGTGCAGGTGCCTGTGGATATTTTTTGGTTATATATTGAATTCGTCGATTGGCTCTATATTGGTCAATTGACGTAAGAAGCGGCGCGTTTGTGGGTTTTCAGAGAAGCGAATAACTTGCTCAGCGGGGCCTTGTTCGACAATGTGCCCATCGGCCATAAAAATCACGCGGTCAGCCACTTCTTTTGCAAACTCCATTTCATGAGTCACGATCACCATGGTGGTTTTTTGTTGTGCAAGAGATTTAATCACCTGAAGAACCTCGAATACTCTTTCAGGGTCGAGAGCCGAGGTTGGCTCATCAAATAAAATGGCGAGTGGCTTGACGGCAAGTGCGCGAGCAATGCTCACCCGTTGTTGTTGCCCGCCAGATAAGGTGACGGGATACTTGTGGCTATGTTCTGCAAGACCCACTTTCTCCAACAGGGCTAAGCCAATTTTATCGGCTTCACTTTTGGCGATTTTTTTGACGGTAATTAACCCTTCTGTCACGTTTTCAAGGGCAGTCTTGTTTTTAAATAGGTTGTAATTTTGAAATACCATTGCTGTTTGACGTCGTAGGGCATAGGCTTCATTAACACTGTGCTTATGCGTGTCTAATTGGACATCGCCAATTTGTATGGTGCCGGACTCAGGGTGTTCCAACAGGTTTAGGCAGCGTAATAATGTGGATTTTCCAGAGCCTGATGGACCGATAATAGCCACTACTTCCCCTTCTTCAATATCGAGGGAAATGTTATTTAAAACAGTATTTTCGCCGAAGCTTTTATTCAGTTGCGATACACGGATCATTATCATTCCTTAACGTTGTAATGATTGGCTTAAGCGTTTTTCTAACACCGTTTGAAGACGGCTATAGATAAGTACGGTGAGCCAGTAAATGAGCCCAACAACAATGAATGTTTCGAAGTAGCGTAATGATTCAGCAGCGATCATTTTACCTTCTGCAAACAGTTCTGTGACGCCAAGAGCAAAGGCGACTGAAGTGTCCTTTATCAATGAAATAAAGGTATTACCTGTAGCAGGGAGCGTGTTTAACATCGCTTGTGGCAAAATAATACGGCGGTAAATTTGGCGCTTTTGCATGCCAATAGATAAGCCTGCCTCCATTTGCCCAAAGTCGACCGAGGTTAATCCAGCACGATAGATTTCGGCCATATAGGCAGAATTTTTGAGGCTAAAGCCAATAATTGCCGCCGTGAACGCATCCATCCCACTAAAAATGGGAAAGGCTTGAGGTAAGCCGAAATAGATAATAAACAGTTGTACTAGCGTTGGAATTCCACGGAATAAGGACACGTATAAGTCCACGATTTTAACAACGGCTTTGATACCTGTAATCCGCAGCAGTGCGAGCGTCAACCCTAATGTCATCGCACAAGCCATTGAAACAATAGCAAGAAATAGCGTGACAGGTAGGTAGCTTAAAATTTGCGGAAAGATCCGCACAATATAGTCGAAATCTAAATTCATCATTCATGCCTTACAAATGTTTACCAGCCCGAGTCCTTAAGGCTGGTAAGAGCCTAGACTAATTAGTTGGCTTTTTTAGCGGTGATATCTTCACCAAAGTATTTTTCTGACAGCGCTTTTAAGCGTCCATCTTGGCGTAATACGTCTAATTCTTTATCAAATGCCGCTTTGAGCTCGTTGCCTTTTTCATCTTTCTGGAAAGGGAAACCGACAGCTTCAATCACTAAGGGTTCACCGACCAGTTTTAATGGCAGATTGTTCTCTTTGATTTCGGCTAATAGGATAGGACGCGAGTTAACATAAGCTTGAACGCGGTTGTTAATCGCATCATTCATTGCGGCATCACGACTTTCATACGTGCGGATAGTGACACCATTGTCACCAAAGGCTTTTTTCAGGTTTACGAGGTGGTTAGAACCCAAAACCCCAGCGATTGTTTTTCCTTTTAAATCATCGACAGTATTGATGTTTTCGTTTGATTTATTGGTCACAAGCTGACTACCGTAGTAGCTATAAGGTGCCGTGAAATCATATTTTTCTTGTCGAGCGGGTGTGATTGACACCACGTTTGCGACAGTATCTAACTTTTTCGCCTCAAGTTGCCCCATTAAGCCGCTAAAGTCAGAGGTGACCCAGACAATTTTATAATTGAGGTCTTTTGCGATGGTTTCTGCCAGTTCAACGTCAAAGCCAGTGAGCTTGCCATCTTTTTTATAGGCACTTGGGAAACTGAGCCCAGTGGCACCAATACGCAGTTCTTGGCTAGATTGTGCCTCAGGTGCTTTTTCAGTTTTGTTATCACAAGCAGTCAGCAAAGTCGTTGCCGCGACGAGACCTGCGATCAGCGTAATGTATTTTTTCATCGTGTTTTCTCCGGTTGATTAGAAATTGCTAACCATTGTGTATAACGTTGTTGTTCAATGATTTTTTGCATAAAAATAGTTATGTGGCCTTTGCCTAAATCCCTTTTTTCAATGATTTGAAAGCCCAAAGATTGATAGTAATTGACTAGCCATGGGTGGCTCTCGGCGGTACCGAGTGAATAAGCCGGTGCCCGCAGCTGTTGCGATAAAATACTATCTTCAAACCACGCTAATATTTTTTTACCTAACTGCTGGCCTCGGTGTGTGGGTGCTGTCGCAAACCAGCCAATATGAGGTAGACCAAACGGGCCGGGTTGCTTGCCCCATGGGTAACGTAAAGTGACAGAAGCAATTAAAATACCGTCTTCAAACATCCCATAAACCGCGTGATTATTGAGGTGTTGAGTCATTGCTGCTAAGTCAGCGGTTGCCGCATCAAAACGAATACCCAAATGCTTAATTTCTGCGTAAGCATGATGAAGTAGTTGGTAAAATACAGTTGCATCAGCAGCGAGTAATTGACGGTATTGGTACATAACGGCTTTGTCCTTATTCTGCTAATAAACCGAGTGCTTTCGCGTGGGCGATCACTTGGTCAACTTTTTGAGGTGCTGACCCTAAATAGTTAATTGGATCTAACCATGCGTCGAGTTCTTGCTCAGAAATTAATCCAGCTAATTGTTCATTGGCTTGCAAAACAGCTTTGAATGAACGTTGTTCCTCGTAGGATTGCATCGCACATTCATACACAATATGGTGCGCCGTTTGTTTGCCGATTTTGGTGCCTAATTCGAACATCACTTTTTCAGATAGTAACAAGCCGCCTTGTAGGTCAAGGTTACGGCGCATTTGTTTTTCGTTGACGGTGACGCCCTCGATAACAGCAATGGCATTTTTCAGCTGCGCTGACAGGTAAATACAAATCTCAGGTAACGCTATCCATTCTGCGCGCCAACTCATGGCGTCCCTTTCATGCTCAACATGCATGGATTCATAAATGAGGGAAACGCTCTTTAAAAGAGGATGGGTCAAACTTGCCAAACCCTCTAAAGCCGCAGGATTACGCTTATGAGGCATGGTTGTGGAACCAATTTTCCCCGCAGAGAATGGCTCTTCGATTTCATTAATTTCAGTGCGCATCAGGTTGTATAATTCGTTCCCGATTTTGCCGAGAGTGCCACTGATTAATGCACAAACAGAAGCGAATTCACTGAATCGATCTCGCGCAGATTGCCACCCGATAGTCGGGGTGCTTAACCCTAAAATATCCAATGTGCGTTTTTCGACAGCAGGCCCTTTATCGCCAAATGCCGCGTAAGTACAGATAGCGCCACTGATATTTCCAGTTAATACCCGTGATTTAATTTCATTCAAGCGTTGGCTATGGCGCAAAAATTCATCTAACCAAACGGCGACTTTAAAACCAAAGGTCGTTGGAAGTGCTTGCATCCCATGGGTTCTGCCAACCATTGGTGTGTTTTGATAGCGTTTTGCACTATTTGCTAGTGCGATAACTAATGCTTTGGCATCACGCTCAATGATGTTAAATGCACTATTTAGCTGCAACATGGTGGCGGTATCCACGATATCTTGCGTGGTTGCACCATAATGAATGTACTCACCTGCTTCACCACATTGCTTTTGCAATGCTATCAAGGTTGGCATTAACGAATGCTTCATTTGCGCGCCTTGGCTCGCAATTTCTTCAATATTCAGTTTATCTGCATCTGCGTGCTGCTCGATATATTGTGCGGCTTGGGTTGGGATCAAACCTAGTTCACCTTCTGCTTTCGCGAGTGCTACTTCAACGGCAACTTGGCTTTTTAGTCGATTATGTTCCGACCAAACATGGCGCATTTCCTCTGTGCCAAAGTTATTACCAATTAATATAAAGTCGATAAGATGTGAGGCCATTTTGTTCTGCCTTATAACTGAATTTATTTAACAAGATGATTTTTTCATAAAATATCATTGCGGTTATAAAACGATAAGAATTAAAAAATATAAGTTATATTCAACAGGGGATTATTAAATGCTTTCAGATATTGAAATGTTATTTTTTGAAACGTGATTTTTAGATAAATCTATTATTTATCATGGTGTAATGGTTTTTTTGAAGTGTTCAATAGTGTTTCTAACCAAAAACTATTTGATGAATGAAATACAAATTCACTCAATGATAAAATAGATATATAACTATTTTTATTTTCGTATAATTAATTATTATAAGTTTTAATTTCATTATTTTAGTGTATTAAATTCGTTATTGAATAAGTGAGGGTAAATATCTTCAATTTTCATCTTATAATTAAATTAAATAACTCAGTTTTTTTTATTCTTTCTCACTTTAAATCCCTCTTCATAGAGTAGAGCTAATGTAATTCGTGCAGCAATCATATGAAAAGGGATAAAGAATGAGTAAACGAGACATCTATTTTGAAAAGCCAAACGCCAGTATTTTAACGGCGGCGACCGTTGCGTTAAGTTTATTCGCGACATCCTCAAGCTTTGCTGCATCAGAAACACCTGTGAGTGGTGGAACATTAACGGTGGGGTTAGGTAGTGACACGCCGATTATAGACCCATCATTGACGGCGTATTCAGTTGCCGCTGTGGTATCGCGTAATGTGCTAGATTCATTAGTTGGGCAAGCGGAGGATAATCGCTTTACGCCATGGCTTGCTGAAAGTTGGGAAATTAATGATAACAATAAAGAGTATGTGTTCCATTTACGTAAAGACGTCACATTTAGTGATGGCACACCACTAAATGCGCAAGCAGTTAAATATAATTTTGAGCGGATCTTAGACCCTAAAACTATTTCTCATTATTCGAAATCACTATTAGGCCCGATTAAATCGATAACTACACCAGATGAGTACACCGTTGTTATTCGCTATGAAGAATCATTTGCACCGTTGCTGCAAGGTTTGAGCTTGCCTTATCTGGGTATTCAATCACCCACCTATTTGAAAAATACCCCAAATACTAGCTTCACGTTAGTGGGCTCTGGGCCATTTCTTTTAGATTCATTTGTTAAGGGAAGTGGCAGCAAGTTAACCAAGCGCGCTGACTATAATTGGGGGCCTGGTTATGCAAACCATACAGGCCCTGCGTATTTAGATCATATCGAGTTTAAATATTTACCTGAAGCATCTGTTCGTTTAGGGGCATTAAATAGTGGGCAAATTCAAGCAATTGATGCCGTTCCGCCAGTAAATTTCAAGCAAGTGAAAAGCAACCCTAAATTGAATGTGATCACTCATGAAAACCCAGGCGTTAACCGCGTATTGTATTTGAATACTGGGAAAGGTGTCTTTTCAGATGTGAAATTGCGTAAGGCTTTCCAAAGTGCGGTTGACCCAGCTGTCGCGGTGAATGCTGCTTTCTTCGGTTCACTACGTGCCGCCGATAATGTGTTGGGGCCCGCCACGCTGTATTACGACCCATCAGTGCGTAATTTATGGGGCTATGACCTAGAAAAAGCTGGGCGTTTGTTGGATGAAGCGGGTTGGAATCAGCGAGATAAAGACGGATACCGAACAAAAGATGGCCAGCAATTGCTTGTTCGCTTTACTTATGTTCCAACTAACGTCGAAGCCGCAGATGTCACTTTGTTCCAAGCTGTTCAGCAGCAAGTCAAAAAAGCGGGCTTTAACCTCCAGTTTGACCCTGTGGATGCAGGTGTATTTGATGAGCGAACCGCTTCAAGTAGCTATGATATCGCATCAAATTTCTTTGTTCGTCCTGAGCCTGACATTTTACGTACCGTGTTTCATTCTGCGTTTACGCCACCACAAGGCAATAACCACGCTCGTGTGAATACATTAGATAAGCAATTGTCAGAGGCGGTAGGGACGAATGATAAAGAGCGTGAGCGCTTATATCATGAAATCCAGCAGCAAATTATTGATCAGGCTTATGTTGTACCACTTTACATCCCAGCGTATCAGTTGGGCGTATCTAAACAAGTCCAAGGTATTAACTGGGCGACTAATGCGAAACCGAATTTCTATGATGCTTGGATTAAACCGTAATTTCCGGTTATTTAGCCATCGCATATTGATGATCGTTGCCGTGCTTTGGGGGGCGGCAACCCTCTCATTTACGGTGGTGAAATTTATACCGGGCGACCCCGTTAGCGTGATAACGGGCGGGGAAGGCGTGGTTGATGATGCTGTCAGGGCAGAGATTATTCAGCAATTTGGGCTGGATAAACCAGTGTGGCAGCAATACATCAATTACACAGGGCATGCATTGACGGGGGATTTAGGCCAAAGTTATCTGTATCGGCAACCTGTTATTTCTGTGATTGGCAATGGGCTAAAAGAGACCTTGCCTTTAGCGTTGGGCGGACTAGGTTTTGCGTTATTGGTTTCGATTATTAATGCCGTTCTAACTGCTGGGCGCCGACATCAAGCGAAAGACCTGATTGTTGGCTTAGAACTCATTTTACTGAGTACGCCGGTGTATTGGATTGGTATTTTACTGCTCAGTATTTTTAGTTTTTCATTGCAGTGGTTTCCTGTAACGGGAAATGATGGCGTGATGTCATTGGTATTACCCGTGATCACATTGAGTTTGCCGTTAATCGCGGTGTTAAGCCAGGTACTGCGTGATGGAATGGAAGAGGCATTAGCCCAACCTTTTGCCACGACAGTTAGGACGCGTGGAGTGAGTGAGCTTATGTTGCGAGCACGTCATGTTTTGCGACACGCAGCATTAGCGATATCAACTTTAACAGGCACATTGTTAGCGTCAGTGTTGGGAGGCTCAGTATTAACGGAGACGGTTTTTGGCCGAGCAGGCATTGGTCAAATTATGTTAGGTGCGATTGAAAACCGGGATATGCCGTTGGTACTTGGGCTTGTTATGTTTTCTGCTTTTTTATTTGTAGTGATTAATTTATTGATTGATGGCCTTTATTTGTTAATCGACCCTCGCTTACGCAAACAGGAGGCTATCTGATGAGTAGTGACGCATTTGGGATCAAGACAATACGACCGCAGGTGATCCCTCAGTTTGTGATGAAATATCATGGCTTATTTCTACCGAGTATGGTGCTGGCGGTGTTGTTGCTCGCGATGTTTTTCCCTGCTTGGTTTACGCACTATGCGCCAGATGAGGTAGATTTAACGGCAATCTTGCAGCCCCCAAGTACAGATCATTGGTTTGGGACAGACCAACTTGGAAGAGATGTATATACACGGGTGGTTTATGGTACTTCGTTATCACTGAGTATCGGTTTAGGAGCGACTCTAATTGCATGTTTAGGCGGGATATTATTAGGAAATGCGGCAGTATTAGCCCCTCGATTTATTCGCACACCACTCGTGCGTTTGCTCGATATCATGTTGGCTTTTCCGGATTTATTGCTTGCGCTATTAGTCATAGCCGTTTTAGGTCGCGGACCTGAGAATACATTACTGGCGGTCGGGGTTGCAGCGATCGCTGGGTATGCGCGCCTAGTCCGTTCACAAGTGTTATTGGTTAAATCATCAGGTTATGTTGAACATGCGATTGCCCTTGGAACGCCATCGTGGCGCATTATTTTTCGACATATTATTCCCAATACACTACGCCCTTTACTCATCTTAGCTACTATTGGTGTTGGTCACGCGGTATTAGCTGCTTCTGCATTGAGTTTTTTAGGTTTGGGTGTCACTCCTCCAACCGCAGAATGGGGAGCTTTGCTTGCCGATGGTCGAAACTATTTAGACAGTGCGCCATGGATAAGCTTAATGCCTGCAACGGTGATTGCATTATCAGTGATCACGATTACATTGACGGGAAGACGCATACAGCGATTGATTGCACGAGGTGAATTTTAATGAACCCTAAAATAACAAAGCCTGGGCAACCTATTTTGCAGGTTGAAGACCTACATGTACGCTTTTTATCCCAAAATACGGATTTTCATGCTGTTGCTGGTGTGTCTTTTACATTGCATGCAGGTGAAATTATCGCATTAGTTGGGGAATCGGGTTCAGGAAAGTCCGTCACAGCACGCACTCTAGTTGGCCTCACGGGGGATAACGCAGAGGTATCAGCCAAACGCTTAGCGTTATTGAGCAAGGACTCAAAAGGGGTAAGTTATGACATTGATTTACGCCATCAAAGCCAATCTCAATGGCGAAAAATACGCGGAAGAGAAATTGGTTTTGTTTTGCAAGATGCTCTGACGTCTTTAGACCCACTGCGTAAAATAGGTCAAGAAATTGCGGAGCCATTGCTGGCTCACCGATTGGTTTCTCGCCGTGAAATTCCACAAAAAGTAAATACGTTACTTAAGATGGTTGGAATACCTGACCCAGCTAATCGCTCACAAATGTACCCCCACGAATTATCGGGCGGATTGCGCCAAAGAGCGTTAATTGCGTCTGCATTGGCTGGTCAACCACGCGTATTAATTGCGGATGAGCCGACGACCGCGTTGGATGCCACTATCCAAAAGCAGATATTGGAAGAGTTCAAATCATTAGCGAACTTAGGGATTGGTATTTTACTCATTACACACGATTTATCAGTGGTTGCCGATATTGCCGATCGCGTGATTGTGATGCAGCACGGGCGGCCACGAGAAAGTGGGGATGTTCATCAAGTGCTTAAGTCTCCCAAAGACCCATATACAATAAAACTATTGTCATCTGTACCTACCCGACATTCACGAGGAACTTGGCTGACAGGGCGCGACCCTTTGGCAAATTGGTCAGTACCCGTGTCTCTATCGCCAGAAGACGCTGAGCCGGATACGGTGCTAGCTGTTGAGCAGGTTTCTCGTGCTTTTCGGTTGCCAAATGGACAGAAATTACAGGCGGTTGATAATATTTCGTTAACCCTGAAAAGGGGGGAAACTTTAGGTATTGTTGGTGAGTCTGGGTCAGGTAAAACGACACTAGGGAAGCTGATTTTAGCACTACAAACACCGGATGATGGCAATATTGAGTTGCTTAACCAGCCATGGAGCATGCTAAAAGAGCGTCAGCGCAGGGTTCTTCGTCCACGTATTCAAACAATAGTGCAAGACCCTTTAAGTTCTTTTGACCCACAACATACGGTTGAACAAGTCTTGTTGCAGCCGCTAGAGCTGCATTCCACTCTTTCCGCTGCGCAGAAACAACAGCGAATGCACGAGCTATTATCTTTAGTTTCGCTTGATAGTCATTTATTGAAACGTAGGCCAGCTTCGCTGTCTGGCGGGCAGCGGCAACGTATTTCGATTGCTCAAGCATTAGCCTGTGAACCCGATATTCTCGTTTGTGATGAGCCAGTATCCGCCCTTGATGTGACAACCCAGGCTCAAGTATTGGACTTATTATTTTCGTTACAGAAAAAACTGGGGCTAGCGATGGTGTTTATCTCCCATGATTTGGGTGTTGTACAGCATATTAGCCATCGTATTGTGATATTGAAGTCCGGAAAAGTTGTGGAAATGGGGAGTGTTGATCAGATTTTTACACAACCTAAGCACCCTTATACTCAGCTGTTATTATCTTCAGTATATTGAGTTGCTTTTCCTAAAGAAGAAAGCGTAAGTGAGAGTGATTTGCTCACTTGATTTTTTGTGCACTCAGCTTAACAGCCACATGCCTAGTCTGTATTGCTAACTCGAATTAGTTTATACTTAAGCTTATTGATAAATGATTATAGCGAACTTATGGCAAAAACTGTTGAGCAAATTGCGAACGACTTAAACCTTTCTGTGACAACGGTTCGGTTAGTTTTAAGTCAAAAAGCGGAGCAATACCGTATTAGCAAAGCGACCCAAGAACGGATCCAGTCTTATGTTGAAACTCATGGGCTGGTGGTTAACTATGCTGCGCGCAGTTTAAAATTAAACAAAACTGACACGCTTGCCCTTGTTGTTCCTCGTTTATCGAACTTATTTTTCTCAACCTTGGCAGAAAAGCTTGAGACGTGTTGCCAAACAGCAGGATATCAGCTAATCATTGCGTGTTCTTATAGTGACCCTAAGCATGAAAAAGAAGTTGTTCGCCGCTTATTAGAGCGCAATGTAGATGGGTTGTTTATTGTTCCTTCCTCTTTAGAAACTCAGCAACATCACCGAAAATTAGCCCGTAAGCGCCCCATTATATTTTTAGACCGAGATTTCGGCGAAATGGATGTCTCTTTGGTTTTAAGTGACAACTATAGCGGTAGTAAGACATTAGTACAGTCGATTAAAAAGACCGTTAATGTCGAACCATTATTTTTTATTGCAGGTGATACCCAACAGCCGTCAATTCAAAGTCGTTTGCAAGGCTATTTAAATGAAATGCCAGAGCGACAAAGCTGGGTTTTGACTGCACGCCATAATCGTAAGGAAGATGGGCAGAGCTTAATGCATGAATTCTTAAAGAAAAATAAGCAACCCCCCTCCGCTTTTATTACTTCGTCATTGCCTATCTTAGAAGGTACCTTGAGCGCGCTTCGTCAAGTTTATGGGTTTATTCCTCAGGAAATTCCGATAGGCACTTTTGATGAAAGTGACATGCTTGGTTTTTTACCAAATGCAGTTTGGTCTATGGGGCAGAATGAAGATGCGTGGGCACAACATGCTTTTCATCTAATGCAAAATAAGCTCCAAGGTGATAAGACAAATGTGAAAATAACGGTGCCAATGACGTTAATTTATCGGCCGTTATCAGTCGCTAGGGATATATAAGAAAGACTGAGCCCTGAGAATAAGGGCTCATTATTCATTAAATGAAGGTGCGTGCCGCGTGGATATATCCTTGTAAACGGGAATGAAGGCAGTCAAGTGCTTGCTTTTGTTCTGCATTCAAGGGAATAAATGGTTCTCTTACAGGGCCTAAATAGGTGACATCTAATCCTGCCAAGTATTTTGTTGATTGAAAAATACCGTTATTGACCATAGTTTCAACAACATCATTGATTTGATGTTGCAGTTTTTGTGCAGTGATAAAGTCCCCTTTTGCAAAACAATGGCGAACCGCGAGAAAGAGCTCAGGTTGAATATTCACGGTTGTTCCCACGGTTGCCGTGGTTCCTGCCGCCAAACTGGAAAGAAAAATTTCATCAAAGCCATTAAAGAAAACTTTTTCAGGGTGTTTATCTACCATACGCTCTAAAGCGTAAAGGTTGTGAGAGGTATGTTTCACTCCCAGTGTTTGTTCATTGCTGAATAACGTCTTCGCTGTTTCGAGATCTAACTCTACCCCTGTAAATTGAGGAATGTTATACAAAATAACAGGCAGTGATGTTTCATCTAAAATACGTTGGTAATAGCGAATGATAGCTTCATTACTGTATTTATAATAGTAAGGGGGAACTAAAGAAACAGCGCTCGCACCCACACTTTCTGCGTGTTTTGCTAATTCGACGGCATCCTGAGTTCTTGGTGCGCCAATGTGACTAATTACAGGCACCTTTCCTTCACTGCTATTGATAATAGTTTCTAGAACTTGTTTTCGTTCATCTAAATGTAAAAGAGGGCCTTCACCAGATGATCCGCAACAATAAAATCCTTCAACACCACGTGCGATCTGGTGCCTCACCAGCGTTTCTAATGCTGCTGTATTGATATCTTCATTGTCATGCATTGGAGTCACAATAGCCGACATAATCCCACGAAATTTAGCCCATTTATCTTGTTGTTGATTTACCATGCTGTCCAACCTCCATCAATGACAAGGTTCGCACCTGTCATATAACAAGATGCGTTTGAAAGCATAAAGACAATAGCGCCATTAAATTCATCAGGATTAGCCATACGGCCAATTGGGATGCGGTCAGTATAATTTTTTTGAAAGCGAGGGTCTTGATCCTGTCGAGCAACACCAGAGAGCGTTAACGTATTCACCCGAATACCTTCTTTTCCCCAATAAGTTGCACAGTAACGAGTAAAATTATAGATACCCGATTTTGCAGCTGCATAGGCAACAGGCTTAATAAAAGGAATGCCAGTATCTTCTTTTTTATAGCTATAGATATCTTGAACAGGTGACACAACACCATAAATCGAGCCAATATTGACAATAGAACCCGTTTTTTTCGCTTTCCTCATGCGTTTTCCAACTTGTTGGGTCATTAAAAAAGTGCCAACTAGGTTTACATCAACCACTTCACGGAAAACGTCTTCTGGGAAATCTTCAAATGGCCCAGAGACTTCAGGCGGTGCGCTTGGTTGAGTGTCGATACCCGCGTTATTCACTAAACCATCGGGTGTTCCCCATAAAGATTCAATTTGATCTAATACACGATTAATACTTGTTTTATCAGTAATATTAACTTCATAACATGCGATGCGAGGGGAGTCTTGCAATGAACCTAATACTTGAGCCAAACGTGCTTGTGTAACGTGGGTCGCTAATACCGCAACATTAGCGCCACGTTCATGAAGGGTCTTGACGTACTGCGCACCAAGTTGCCCTAATCCACCAGTGACAATAATAGTTTTATCTTGTAGCGAAAAAAGTGGGTCAGTCATAACGAGTTCCTTATTCTTTTATTTATTGATGGATAAAATATTGACGAGCATCCCCTGCAATCAACACGTGAATATTTTGCGTCATCGCTTGTGCGGCAAAGGCTTGGACTACATTGCCTAATATATCTTCATCAACATAGGCAATCGATAGGTGGTTACTTTGATGTCCCGCCATTAATGAATCACGAGAGATGCCATCAAGTACAGCATTTAATAATGGCCACTCATAGTTTGTTGCTCGGCGGCGGCGCTCAAATTCAGCATCAGGAAGCTCAACTGCGGTACCTGTTCCAATATGCATAACGACTTGGAGCCCTTCATAATGTGCCCTAGCCCAGATGAAGCGACCTTTTTTTCCTTGCCCTGCGATTGTTGAGCCTCCAAAAGGAAAAAACATTGGCGGTTGGCGATAACCTGTTGCCCCAGCAATACCACCTTTTAGGTGTGCAAACGGAACCGCGCCTGAAATTTCAAAATCCCAGTAAAACGTACCGTCATACTCACTTCCCCAACGAATATCATGTAACGTTGTTTCACTGGGGATATTTAATGATTGTAATAGCTTAGCCATGATGACTTGTGGGATAGCACTACCCATATCAACTTCATTAATACAGGTGATAGGTAAGTTTGGAGCAATAATTTCGCCGTTTTCATCGGGTATAGGAAAGCGAGCTGAATTGCCGATAGCGCCTTCTGCAAAGTCTGAAGCAGCACAACTGTCCTTCAAGCCTTGTTGGTATTGCACCCCAACGGCACTTAAACCAAACCTTTTCGTGAATCGAGCCATCGCAATCATCATGGCACATTGCTCTAATACTTGCTCACGGGTTAATTCATTGCTGTGGTTTGTACCAAACTTAAATGTCATTCCTTGAGACTGATACCATGTTAAGCAATCTTCTCGTAGGGATTGCGGTACTTTTTGCATTTCAATTAATAAGGCGGATTGAGATAAGGATTCAATTGGCATCCCTATATCAATCATTGATTTTTGTGGAAAAACACCATTAATCATCCCCATGCAAAAGCTATCAAATAACCCAATGATGGCTTTATCCCGCAACATGGCTTGTCCCATTTCACGACCAATCTTACCTTCAGGGGTTCCCATAACGGCATCAGTTGATTTTAGTGGGTATAAATAATCTAACTTATGATTGAGAAAGCCATCATCAAGCCACGTTTGCAGGCCTTTCATAAAAAAGTCATCAGTAAATGTATCTGACCATAACCGTGAATAATGGCAACCTAAGCTTGTTAAACAACCTGCCATACATAGCATACCAACCAGCCCAGGCCATGTGCCATCGAAGTTGGCTAACAATAAAATGGGACCGCGATGATGAGCTAATGAAGGGGCAATATGGTGTGAATATTGCCATGCTGTTAATAACACAATAACAGGCGCGTCAGGTGCTATTTGCGCAAAAATATCACTTCCTTCTCGCTGGTTACTGATGAACCCATGACCTCTCTCATTATCTACGGGGTGTGCCCGTTTGACTTGGTAACCAAGCTTGTTTAATGCATCTGCTAAACGTTGTTCATACAGAGCTTGAGTCGGCCAGCAGGTCACGTTCGCAGGTTCGCGTAAGTCAGCATTTGTCACCAATAATACTTCATTGGATTGAGTTGTTATTAGTTTTGGATGGGCTGGTGGGGTAAAAGTCAACATAGGAAGCTCTCCTGATGATAGATGCTGTGTTTCTAATTGTGCTAATTCGAGTTAGCAAGTTATTATTATTAGTTGTCTAACTCAATTCGTTTAAATCAAATATGTGACGGAACTCATGATTGGTTTTTTAATTTACTGTAATTAAAGGATTTGTTTTTTTCTTGAAAAGTATGAATTTGTTTTCTTTTTATAAATTGTTAATAATTTGCGCTATTTGTTTTTATTATGTTGACTTTAATTATTAGGTTTAATTTGATTGTCTTCAGTTTTTTTTTCTTGAAATCAACAAAAATATAATGCCACATTAATAAATAAAATATTTTTTATATATTAATCATTATGATAAAAAAGTTTGAAAGATCGCCATCACAAAATTATCAATAATAACTTTGAGCAACCATATCCTTTGCTATTATCAGCTAACTCGAGTTAGCAAATTAATAAAATATTTACATAATATAACTAATGCAAGCATACAGATAATCACTATGTAGAGGATTTGAAAATGACACTACTAACACCCACAACGAGTACGGCTCAGGTACATGAAGAAAGTGAACAAGAAAAAAAGCAACAACGTAAGCTTGTTACCGTTCTTGGTTCAGGATTAGCAGGAACAACCATTGAATTTTATGATTTTTTTATTTATGGCACAGCGGCAGCATTAGTCTTTCCAACATTATTTTTCCCAAACTTATCGCCATTAATGGCATTGATCGTTTCATTTTTAACATTGTCGATTACCTTTGTGAGCCGCCCCATCGGTGCTATCGTTTTTGGTCACTATGGAGACAAAATTGGTCGTAAAAAATCGTTGGTGATTTCATTGATGATCATGGGGATATCCACTTTTTGTATTGGATTAATTCCTTCTTATGACTCAATAGGAAATGCAGCTCCGTTGCTCTTGATTTTTTTGCGTCTTTGCCAAGGTTTTGCCATCGGAGGTGAGTGGGGAGGCGCGACAACACTCATTACGGAATATGCACCGCGACATCGACGTGGTTTTTTTGGGACGTTTGTTCAGTTAGGAAATGTGTTAGGGTTATTTATTGCAACCGGTGTTTTCGCTTTAGTTGTCATGTTGCCTGAGGATGATTTAATGTCCTGGGGCTGGAGAATGCCTTTCTTAGTCAGCATCTTATTATTATTTATTGGGTTATATATCCGCTCAAATATTGAAGAAACCCCTGTTTTTAAAGAAAACCAACGTCAGCAAGAAGCTAGCCAAACGAAAGAACAGAAATATCCAGTATTAACTGTGTTAAAGCATTATCGTAAATCTGTATTTCTGGCTATGGGTATGCGCATGGGGGAAATTGTATTAGGGTGGTTAACCGTGGCATTTTTTATGTCTTACGTGACTCGCGAATTAGATTTCACGCGTGAAACAGCATTAAACGGTTTATTGCTAGCGAGTTTCTGTGGCATTTTTACCTTCCCATTCTTTGGTTGGTTATCGGATAAAATCGGTCGCCGGCCTGTTTATTTAGCGGGTGCTACAATTACTTTTATCTTTGCTTTTCCTTTATTTTGGATGATTGATAGCGGCTCCGTTAAAATGTTTATGTTCGCAACCTCTTTTTGCTACTCAGTTGGGTTAGGAATGATGTTTAGCGTACAACCTGCATTTTTCTCTGAACTATTCGATACAAAAGTTAGGTACACCGGTGTGTCTTTAGGTTTCCAACTCGCAAATATTGTCGGTGGGCTTACTCCTATGATTGGTACGCTTTTACTGGTGTGGTCGGGAGGGAATTCATGGCCTATCTCTGCATTTTTAGCTTGCATGGCCTTAGTCACAATTGCTTGTGTTTGTGTGACAAAAGAAACTTATAGCGATGATTTAACAGAAGAAATTAAAAATTAATATTAGAAATAGGTTAATTGTTTCATAAAAATAAACCCTAACGGCGTGGTAAATAGCTATTAGGGTTTATTGGTATCACTTGTTCAAATATTTAGCAGGGAAATTACAAACCACAATAGCGGCAGTAATATTTATTACTCTTCTTCTACATAGAGCCTTTCTTTTCGACTCGGTACATGCTCAAAAATTACAGGTATAATCCCCCCATTATCTCACTGACAATTTAATTGATGCGGAAATAGAAATGGCAAAACTCACCTTACAAGAACAGATGCTACAAGCAGGGTTAGTCACCAGTAAAAAAATGGCAAAAGTTCAAAGAACCGCGAAAAAATCACGGGTACAAGCGCGTGAAGCGAGAGAAGCCGTAGAAGAAAACAAAAAAGCACAGCTTGAGCGTGACAAGCAGTTGAGTGAACAGCAAAAACAAGTTGCTTTATCGAAAGAATATAAAGCGCAAGTGAAGCAGCTAATCGAAATGAATAAAATTGAGATAGCAAAAGGCGATATTGCGTTTAACTTCACCGACAACAATGTCATTAAACAAGTGATGGTAGATAAAACTACGCAAAAACAACTTATTAGTGGTCGCTTGGCGATTGCGCGTTTGCTCATTGATAACAGTGATGTAAGTGGATACGCAATTATTCCAGCGGTTGTCGCCGATAAAATTACGCAAAGGGATGTGGACAGCATTGTGTTAAATAATGCATTAAGCGAAGAGGCTTTGGATGAAGATGACCCGTATGCGGAGTTCCAGATCCCAGATGATTTGATGTGGTAATACTCGTCATACTTCAAGCTGCAGCGTTGTTGACCGCGTTGATTCGCACTAGTCACATACTTATGTATGCTCCTAGTGTCTCATTCTCTTGTCGCCTAGCTGCAAATACTCGTCATATTTCAAACCGCAGCGTTGTTGTCTGCATTCGGTCACCTTAGTCACATACTTGTGTATGCTCCTAAGGGGCCCTCACTTGACGCCTAGCTGCAATTTGAACTATTTAGAGTATTAAAATTGAATTATGTAGGGTATTAAAAGATAGCTTCAAGTTATACGCCTAGGGGCAACTAAAACGGGCTGTCATAAATCATATGGAGCGGTTTATGGCTAATTGGGTGCATAAAATGCAGTTCACTTGCGTGCAACATTAGCCTTGGCGAGTGTTCTGTTCCGGGTAAGCATTGGCCACCATATAAATCACAGCCTAAAATGGGATGCCCCAAATACTGACAATGAATACGTAGCTGATGGGTGCGCCCTGTTTCAGGGGTGAGCTGCACTCGTGTTAATGGGGCAATTATGCCATCGACCATTTCTTGTTGAACACGCTCAATCACCCAATAACGGGAGCGTGCGGGCTTTCCATTCACTTCGCAAATAGACATTCGAGGAAATAGCGCTGGGTCTTTTGCAATCGGCGTATCAATTATCCCTTCATTATCATCCAAGTGCCCACACAGTAATGCTTGATAAACTTTAGCAACGGTTCGTTGGCTAAACTGCTGGCACAGTGCTGCATTGATGGTTTTATTGAGGGCAATGATCATCAGCCCTGAAGTGCCAAAATCTAAGCGATGGACAAGCGTACAATCCGGAAATAACTTCACCAGTCGATAATGTACTGAATCTAAATTTTGAGGATTCTTTCCCGAAAGACTAAGTAACCCTGAAGGCTTATTGATAATCAGCAAATGTTCGTCTTGATAGAGGATATCAATCTGCTCATGGCAAGGTGGGGCAATAAAGGTATCAATAATCGTAGACATCGAGTTCTCAGGGTAAAGAATGGCAACACATAATAGCTAATTTTTCTCTCCTCGTCGCTTTTGAGATCAGGGAAATTTACTCTCAGCGTAAAACCAAAGGCATGGTCTGAGCCTGCTTTGTGCTTTATACTGCTGCCAGAGAAACTGAGTTCATAAACGATTAATTAGGTGGTAATGCAATGAAAGGAACAATCACAACGTGGTTTGACGATAAAGGCTTCGGATTTATCAAAGATGAAAATGGCGATAACCGTTATTTTCATGTGATTAAGGTTGCTAACCCTGAGCTGATCAAAAAAGGCGCTGAAGTCACCTTTGAACCCACAACCAACAATAAAGGTTTGTCTGCTTTTGCAGTCAAGGTGATCCCTGAGAGCAAGTATATTTTTATTGCAGGTGAGCGTTTAAAACTCACTGCGATTAAATCTTTCCTCGTTTACAGTGAAGAAGTTCCTGCTGATGCGGGTATTGATAAAGCGAATACCGTGTTATCGGTCGGTGCATTGATGAGTAGTATTCGCCCAAAAACGGAAATTAAACCCGGTGATATGCGTTCACTGAAAAAATTAGCCATCACCACACTGCATGGCACGACGTTGACGTTTTCAGAAGATGAAATAGATATTGAAGAGACAGTAAAACGATTGAATTCATGCAAAAATTAGCATTTAGATAGACCTGAAAATTGAGTACTGAAGCGCTATCTTTGATGGCGCTTTTCGTGAGATGCTTTTTAATAAATCCCTTCTTTTATTTCAATATTATAATATTGATTGTTCTTCTAAGTGAATCCACTTACTATCGGTGCTTTGTTTTAAAGGAGCTGATTTCCCTTTTTGGGCTTAAGCGCGTATTCACCTAAATATCAAAAATAAATTTGATTTACGCGTACTCGAAATATGAGTAATGATAAATGTGCCATGTAAAGAGGCTGATAGCCTTACTTTTCCTTAGCCTCTAATTGATTTATTAAGGTGAATTTTTATTTTTTTAGAGATATATATTGAATTTGTTATTGCTGTTAATGAGTAAAACCAAAACTATCTATGTTTATAGTTTATTATTTTACTCATATTATGAGTTCGCATGATTAGAATTAATGTACTTTGTGTCAATTTGTAATTCAATGTAACTTTATGTGTTTTAATCCTTATAGGAGTAATTACTCGCTTGGAATTACACGCAATAATACCTGCCATAAATTAAAATATACTAATAATATTTAATTAATATATTTATCAGGCAGTTAATTATCTATTTCTTATCTTAAATACCCATGATATGCGTATATCAATAAGTTAAAGTGATCAATATTCATCATTTAATAGGCTGCGACTATCAAATTTCGCTATTTGATCGGTATAAACGTTTTTACTCTTATTTCAATGTATTTATTATTAATGAGAATTAAATGTTTAATTAATTATTTTATATTGGAGTGTAGTTAATGAAATCTAATATAATCAGTAGTCATGTTGGTATTTTCTTAAGGCGATCCCGTAAAGAAAGAAATATGACAGGAAAGCAGTTGGCTAAATTAATGAATGTTAGCCAACAACAAATTTCTCGTTATGAAATAGGAACGACATCTATTACGCTAGATCAATTAGAACAATTTTTGAGAATACTGGATAAAAGATGGATAGATGTAATTCGGTTTCTTGAAGATGAATCGGTAGTTGGAATAAAAACAGAAAAAAATGAAAGTAAAAATAAATATCTTTCATGGAAAGGCTATTCTACTAAAAACTTTATAAATAACTTCTAATTATTAGGGTAATCTGAATAAAATAATCAGATTTTCTGATTATTTTATTGATTATATTTTATAAAAAGCACGGTTAAAAGTGTTTTTTATACTATGTAATTATTTTTTGATATAAATTTAAATTAGAGAGAATAATATGTTAAATAAAAAAATGGCATCTGTTTTGCTATCAACAGTTATTGCTGCTTCTTTTGCAACCGTTGCTAATGCCGATACACGTACTGCTCAAGCGACTGCGACTTGGCAAGCAACAGCAATTAAAGATACAACAAGTATGTTAGTTGTTACTCCATTAAAAAGTTTAACGTTTAATTATGCTGAAGGCCAAAAAAGCTTTAACCAGCAAAATGGTGCGTTCGACATTGCAATTCAAGGTCAAGCTGGCGCTACAGATTTTAAATTAGCATCAAAAATTATTGCTAACACATTAGCAAGAACAACTGACGATTCTAAATTAACTGTTGGTGTTAAATGGAATGGCGAAGATCTAAATAAAAATACAGACTTAGTCTTAATTGATACATCAAAAGGTTTAACTTCTGGTTTAGATAACTTAGCTGCTGATGGTATCTACAATGGTTCTGACCGTGCTACAGACCGTGGTGAATTCACCTTTGTTATTGCAAGTGCTGAAGCGGCTGGTGCAGCAACAGACTTTAAAGCATTAACAGACGGTACATGGGATGGTGATGTGAAAGTTCAATTTACCGCAACTTGGGACGGTACTTTTACTCCAGCTCCTTAATTATCCCTTTATTGGATAATTGAATACTACGATAAAGATACTATAAGGAAATAATATCTTTATCGTTATTCCTTTCTTAGAAATTTATGATTATGAAAAAAATAACATTAGCCTTAATTTTATTATCATGGCTCCCATTAAAAAATAGCTTCGCTGTTAATGTGGGGAATATTACTGAGATAATACCATCCGATGAAGACACGATAGCGAAAGAAATTGAAAATACAGTTGATACAGCAAGACTGGTTAATCTAACAATCGAAAAAATTGACTCTCCACTTGAAAATGGAAAGGTTATTCCTGTCAATGATCCTAATGAAATATTATCAACACCAGCTAATTTAATTCTTCCTGGTAAAGCAAAAGATGTTTTTAAAATTATTTATCAGGGGCCAAAGGATGATAAAGAACGTTATTACAGATTGAATTGGAAAGATGACCCTATTGGTGAAAGTGGGGTTACGCAAAGTTCAAAATCTGCATCAGCAACAACATCGGCAACAATTAGTACGATTTTAGTTGTCGCACCAAGAATTGAAAACTTTAATTACCAATATATTAATTCCCAAGTTGCGAATACGGGTAATAGTTCTTTTCGTGTTGTGGCTTCAGGACCTTGTTTAGCAGAAAAACAAAAATATGCAGTGGATGGTGTTTGCCGTGAGCGATATTACCTTATGCCACATTTAGCCGTTAAATTGCAATTTGTCGATCTCTCAAATAAAAAATCAAGCGTAGGTATTTGGCACAAAGGAGAGTTCATTGTTGTCAAATAATGAAGAATGGACTTAAATCATGCGTAAGAGTGCTATTGCTTTATCAATATTGAGTATTATTTTTTCGAATTCGATTAATGCTGATGAAATGAAAAGTATTAAGATTGGCGGATATATTATTCCTCCTGCATTTGTGAGTGCATTGGAGGAAGGAATGTCTGTACCTGTTTTTTTACGTCTGAATGATGAGGCTAAAAAAAGCCAGAGTGAAAGCAAAATTGCGGATGCAGTTATTGTCATTGATCAGGATAAAATTAAATTATCAAGTCTTCATCTCATTGATAATGATCAGGGTGCGAAACTTAATAACTTATTAGTTGAGAAGCTTGAAAGTAAGCAAAATGCCATTTTTAATGAAAATAACGGCATTGTTATTGATAACAATGCCGTTCTTCAATTAAATATCTCTTCATTCAACCTATCATTAGATGTTGATAAAGCCGCTTTTGCAGCAAAAGAGCATGCGAGACAATCTGTCTTAGGAAATTCTTCAGTTAATTCACTTTCAGCCGTCGCCAATTATGATTTAGGTGTGTTTCAGAGCCGGGTCAAAGACGCGAAAGACTCATCAAGTAGCTATTTTAATTTAGATACCTTATTTGCTGCCGCAGAGCATCACTTTAACGTGAATGCTTCGGCTTACAGTATCGGAAAATCGAATTCGAATGTTGAGCTTTACCGTGCAATGTATGAACGCGATTTTAATGGATTCCGCTTTGCGCTCGGTTTAATGAGCACATGGAACCTGCAATCAATTGCCAGTTTAACCGCGCTCAGTAGCAGTAAAATTTATGCCGCTTCCATCGGGAATAATTCATCCAGTATGGTGGTAAACAAACAACAGTCGTTAACGCCCATTTATGCTTTTTTAAATAGCCCTGGGGAAGTGCGTATTTACCGCCAAGGTAAATTATTAAATATTCAAAATTTCCCGATGGGTAATTTTGAAGTTGATACGAGCGTATTGCCTTATGGTATTTATGAAGTCACTATCGAAACGGTTGTTGATGGAAAAGTTGTCACCACGCAGCACCAAACAATTAATAAATCCTTCGGTGCGATAACGGGAAATTACGACAAACTAAATTGGGAAATTTATGGTGGATATATTGATTTCGATAAACGCCATTATGTGAGAGGTGAGGGCTCACATAGTCAAACCCCTGAAAAAAGTTATTTAGCGGGTGTTTCTTTTGCCTATAACTTCCCGGTGTTATCGGGTGTTCGTTTCCAAATGTCCAACTATGGATTTGATAAGTTTGTTGTACAAGAAACCAGCGTTAATGCGTCTTTAAATAACTATATTTCAGTTGCTTGGCAAGGCATGTTAGAAAATCATGGTAGCCATCGCAACATTGCAACGATTTCAGTCAATATCCCTGAGGGGTACGGTTCTTTATGGGCATCTAAAGAAAAGACTGTCGTGACGGGCGATTTACCACTTTATGATGCGGATAGTTATTCTTACGGCGGCACGATTAATTTTGACAAAATCATTGATAGAACAGGCTCGTTTACTATCAGTAATACCAAAGACCGCCGTGTTGGCAGTGACTCAATTAACTATGAATACGCCAATACATTATTCTCTGGTCGTTATGGCACCGTAGGGTTAAGAGCGGGCGTTCAGCGCTATCACTATGATAATCAAAACAGTACCAACGAAAAATACGTGAATCTTGACTTCTCTTTGCCGCTCTCTACTTGGTTAAGTACGGGCGTTTCTTCGACAAACGGGAACGTAAAAGCCAATATTTATGCGAATAAGAATTTTGAAGACTCTGTGATTACCAATGCGGGGGTTTCAGTTTCAAAATTAGTTCGTGATAAAGATAATGGCGAGTCTGATTTTTCAACGCTAGGTTATGCGTCTTACGACACGAAATACAATTCAGGAACTGTGACGATTAACCGGCCTGATAATAACCGACTCAATGGTAACTTAACTTCACGTGGTTCAGTGGCCTACAGTAACGGAATGATCACGCCGAGCGGGCAGCAAGGTAAATCTGGCGTCATTATTAACTCAGATATTAAAGGTAGTGGCAGCATGGTGGCTAAAGTGAATGGCCAAAACTACCCAATTAGCGGAAAAAATACGTTTATTCCATTGTCTCCTTATTCTGACTATGACATCCAATTAATGAATGACGGCAAATCAAAAGACAGTTTTGATATTGTCTCTGGCCGAAATAAATCCGTCACATTATATCCTGGAAATATTGCCCTTTATCAACCCGAAGTCAGGCAATTAGTGACCGTATTTGGGCGTCTGAAATCTCCTAATGGCGAATATATAAAATATGCCTCCATTCGAAACCACATCGGCCGAACAAAAACAGACCAAAATGGTGAGTTTTCCATGGACGTTGATGTTCGATATCCCGTGATATCACTATTACAAGACGACCAACAGACTATTTGCGAAGCCGATTTAAACCTGCAAGGTGCACGCGGTGCATTATGGGTTGGTGAGGTGACTTGTGAGCCTCAAGAAGCATTTGCTAAACGTTAATTATCTCTTTAAAGGCTAATTTAATATGCGATTATTATCGATAACAGCACTCTTTTTTTCATTCGCTGTTTTAACGCCGAATTCTTTTGCAGCAACCGCTCCACTGCAAGAATATGTCATTGTTGAAAACCAGATTGATAATGAATTTTTTATTGTGGCAAATAGAGTTGACCCGCGTTTTTCGGGTTCCAATGTTTTCACAAAATACCAACGTAATAGCCAATTGAGTTTAGGTTATATGGGGTATACCGGTACGCCATTTAGTTCTGCTTATAATATGGGTGATATTTGGTTAGAAAATTCCCCTGTCAACCAACCGTTTGTTGGAAACCGTTGTATGACGAACAACCGAAATTGCCCTGCAACCTCTTATTGGCCCGCTCAGCAATTACGGGATAATGGAGCATATAAAATACAGCAAACAGGTACGCCGGGTGAATCGGGTTATTCAAGGCCTATTTTATCGGAAGCGTTTTATCGCTGGTTAGCGGAAATTCCGCCAGGAACTGAATACACCTTTGATTTAAGAACATGTACGAGTCGTGATGATTACGATTTAAATAACACGACCTGTATGACCAGCGGGGGGCGAACAAGTACACAGCAACATTACATTCCAACCAATAAAAAAGGGAGCATTATTTTGAAAGGCACGGGCGCCTTGCAAGAAGTGTTTGTGGACAGTAATGGGAATCCAACCATTGGGCTTGGTTCGAACTTTTGTTCTACCGGTATTGTTGGAAATACGTCTGGCGTAATTTGTAAATTGGTGGAGTTAGAAACCAAAGGATCATCAATTAGTGGGTCATTTACGGTTCGGATGTACATTGATAGTGCAAAATTAGGTTTAGCAAGGGCCCCTGCTGCTGCACAGATCCAATACAAAGGCAGTAATAGCACACGCTGGACGAATTGGTCTTCAACAACAAATATGTCTGAGATTTTTAATAATGGCTCACAGAATATTGAAGTTTTTCTCTCTAATACTTATTTGAAATCGATAGTTGATGCCTCGCCGAATTCAACCGTGACATTGGCGGACAGTGTTTATACGTTTGGTTTTCAATCTCCACTGCCACAGTCTGGTTTTTATGAATTTACGCCATCAAACTACTTAATAATTAAACCGAGAGATTATGGAATTAGCATTATTCCTGCGGACTTTAATCCAAATCAATCGAAAACAGGTAAGGTCGGTAGCGAAGAACCACCAATAGAATTTAATTATATTGTTACCACCAGTGGCCCAAGGCAGGCTGATTCTATTACAGCAAAAGTTGAAGGCCCCCAAACAATATTAAAAGGTCAATCGTATTGTTTATTTACGTCAAACGATAACAAATTAAATGTGCCTTTTTCTGCCTATCTTTCCTTTAAAAATGGCAGTGGTGTGAAAGAATCATATCGCGCAAGTTGTGATAACAATGAAATTTCATTGAAAAATGCGTTATGGGCGGAAACGCCATGGGATAGGCCAAATGAAGATCTCGGTTCTTTTTATCGCACTAATTTAGATTTATCGTTCCCAATGAATGATGCTAATTCGTTTTTCACATTAGATGGCATTGATTGGCTTGGGACAGTTTCAGCAAGTGGGACGATCACCGTTAAGGCGATTTGGACAGGGCCGGATATTCAATAAATTTCACGGCTATTTTGTGGCTACTTGTAATGACGCAAGTAGCCATTTTATTGGCACCAATTCTTCCTTCAATTCAATATCGGATTTTTATTATGAAACGCTTTTCTTTGCTTAAAATCCTATTCTTGATGGTGTTGTTTTCGTTCTACAACAACGCATTTGCGTTATATATCAACTCAGATATTTCTTCGATGGATTCGGGGCAAGAGTTTTTTTCTAAGCCATACGTGAATGACACAAAAAAGACGAACTTATACAATTTTAGTGCTTATAAAATTGATAAGCCGGGTGGCCAAGAACAGGGTGAGCCGATACTCAACGGTGAAATTATTTTTACGCCATTGAAGAAAATTTTATTACCAGGAGAGCAAGAATTTTTTAAAATTTTTTATCGAGGGCAAGCGGATGAAACAGAGCGTTATTATAAGATTATTATTAGCGAAACGCCTTTAGATATGCGCAATGATGACGGGAAAAAAAAGCAGCCATTATTTTACCCAACTGTTAGTTTAGAAACCTATTTTGTTGTGAGACCCAAAAAACCTGATTTTAAATACAACCTTAATTCAAATGAAGGCGTGTTGAAAAATACAGGGAATACTTACTTTAGAGTGTTATTGCATGAAAGCTGTGATGCTGATGATGACTCTGAGCCTTACGTCTTTTATTTATTGCCTAATCAAGAGTTTAACGATGCACGCTTAAAGAAAAAAAGCCGAAAATATATTGTTATTTTTGATAAGTATTACTCAGTTGGGAATTGTGAATAACTAATAAGAAAGGGGCTTTTATTCATTAAAAGCCCCTTTCTATCGCTATGGTGTGGACATAATAATTGTTGCCGCAGAGTTAAAATAGCCTTCTGTTAGTTCATTTGGTGATAAATTTGGTTTTTTCACTAACGTAAACATTAATGTATCTCGGCCATGGCCGTTTTCGATTTTTGAATTGAAGTGCCCATTCATTGGCGAAACACGTTGTCCTTGATGATAAACCTCTACACCTAGTCCGGGCATAATTGGGCCTTGGCTACCGATATCGCCAGTTCTAATGAGTAGTGCATCAGATGAGAAAGTTGAGGTTTCCCCGCTCAAAATCATTTTTATTGGTGCTGTTAAGTTATTATCTTCGCAGCTGTACGTGATCTCAACATTGCGCTGAAAACGGCTCGCGCTACCTACGGTTGAAATACCTGATGCGTTGACTGTTTCAAAATCAACAATAATGATTTGGTTATTATTGATATCGCATGTCCCTGTTCCGACTACCACATCATTTCCAGCATAGAAATTCCATTTAAAATAGGCGTGGTCAATATGTTGGTTACTATTCACATATGTCGCGTATTTATGGAGATCCAACGTCATCAACAAATCGCCTTTTCTGACTAACACAGAAGGCGTAGGCTTAACGTTTACTTGTAAATATAATTTAATTTGTAAAGGTTCAGAGGCGGTGGTTAAACGAAAAACTTGAATTTCTTTCCCACTAAAAGGCGCTAAATAATAAGCACCACGTACAACAACACCCGCTTTTAATTCAGGATTGTTTTTAAATGCGGGGCCTAAATCAGCGCCTGTGACATTGAGGTAATCAACGTACGCAGTGGGTGCTTCATTACGGCAAGTCATAAAATCGCTCACATCTGCGAATTCATTAATTCGATTAGGTACCGCAAAAATATCATTATCAAGAGGAACATCATTAATACTTTGTGTTCCACCGCCGACCTCTTGGCCCCCATTTGTTTTACATTGGAATGCTAAAATGGTGGGGGAAAATAATAAGGTTGCGAGAAGTAATATTAATATCTTCATTGTTACTGATACCTTAATCATAAATTAAACTAAAAATAGCGGTTGCAGTAAAATGGCCAAACGCAATACTTTTATTTTTGATTGCATCGGGTTCCCCTTGTACATTCGCATTAAAACTTAATATATTTGTACCATTCTCTAGTTTGTATGCGGGCGTCGTACTATTAATGGGGATTTTTTTACCACTGTATTCTAAAATTTCAATGCCTATACCCGAAGCCATACTGCCTGAATCTAATGCAAGAAGGCCTGGTAGATTGGTATTTTCGGTTCCTGTAAATTTAACGGTTACCGTTTTAAATATACTATTATCACAATCATCTAAGTGAATATTAAAATTTTCCAGAGGCGTTTTTTGGTTGATATAGAGATACTTATTGACGATAGTACCAAAGTCTACAATGATATTTTCATCACCAGGTCTTACTGTACAAGCTTCAGCAACAAGCTGCCCTCGTATTTTAATTTCACCGATTTGACCATTTTTTGCATGACTCGGTAATGAAAAAAATAACAAACTTAATAGCATGGAGAGTATTATTTTTTTAAATTTATAAAAATTGAAATTTAAGTTATTCATATAAATACCTTCAATGCTACATCCGCAAAATTGAGTGAGCTTATTCATAGGTTATTTGAAAAGAAATAACGCTTCTGTACGCGCCTGCCTGTAATTTTTCAGCAACTCTAACGGGGGTTACGTAATAGGTTAAAATATTTTGCCCAGACGAAATAAGTTGTGGTTCGCTGTATTCACCAAAAGCGATTTCTTTTCCTTTTGGGTTAGTGATTTGTAATCCTAATCCTGTAACACCTTCTACACTGGCAATGTTAGGGCGAAACGGTATGACAGGGGCAATAAACCGAATTTTCATCCCCGGCTGAGAAGTACTCCATGTAACATTACCCGATTTGTCATTTCTTAGGACGGTTGGCGTTTCGATACAATCTAGTAACTCAATATTAATCGGGGTCTTATGGCCTTGTGCACCAATTGCTTTTAATGACGCAGTTTCAACATTCCCCAAATCAACAGATTGAAATGCAGAGTCCATCGATAAATGGCAAGCACTTTCAGTTAAGGAGCCATAAACAAAAATTTTTCCATTAGCGCCTTCGACATCCCAATTTCCTGTGGCGTTATGAAAGGCATTCGAGGATGCCCCATATATGACAGACGGTGGAAATATCAGAGATAACCCGAGAAGCAAGGTAAGACTTTTTTGATTAATCATCTTTTCCTCTCTATTTATTTTCAGGAACAACCTGGCATGTGCTGGCTTGGCATTTGAATTGCAATTTAGGACGGCCACCGTAGTCATTGATGTAGGTGAGAACAGGGTTCGCACCTACAGTAGAGCTTGGAACACCTAGGTTTTCTTGGCTAAATGGCGCGACCATAACGGCTTTAAAGTTTTGATTTACCGGTGAGTTGATACGCTCCGCAGCACCAATAATAGTGATGTAAAAGGGTGTTGGGTTTTTTATAATATATTGGTCGCCTTGCTTAATAAGCTGTGTTTTTTCTTGCCAAGGGTTATTCAGCATTTCAGTTTCGCTTAGCATGATGCTTTTGGGGCGATAAAATAATTTAATTTTGCTTTGTAATGCTAATTGCAAAACATTGGGTTTATCACTTTTCGGTGGGATCTCTCTTAAGTTAAAGTAATAAACACTTTCTCGATCTTGGGGCAATTGACTTATTTCAGGGAGTGCCTCAATACGCACTTGGCTTGATTTTTCCGGTTCAACTCTTTGCACGGGAGGTAATACGGCAAAAGGTGAGGTAATTTTCACCCCTTGAATATTTTCTACCCAGCCTTGAGCCAAATAAGGCAGTTGGTTATTTTTATTGGTAATAGTGATTGATACACTTTTTTGATCGCCATTAAAAATAATGCGAGTTCTATCTAAAGCAATTGCTGAGAAAGCACTTCCGCTAACTAAACTGCTTAATAAAATAGTACTGATATATAAATTAGTTAATTTTTTCATCGCAATCACTCATCTACAGATTATTATCTGTTTCATTACGTTTATTTGATAATGGTTTACAAGGAATGAATAATCCTTGGCTAATTGTTTCTAAATTTTCAGGAAAATGAATTTCACATTGAGCTTCGCCACCCCAATGAATAATCATGACTTCATTCGGATTGATTCCGCTCACGTAGGCATATCCATTATCAGTGACTATTCCTGTTTCTTTTCCTGCCAAATTGGTAACCTGAGCACCAAAAGGTGGCGCAGAACCATCAGACATACGCATTGAAAGCATCATCTTTTCACCAGATAACACATTAAATTTACGGTAGCCAATCGCGCCTTCAGTTAATGTTGCTTGAACAATAGAATCAGTCACTTCGGCGTTATTCGGTAGAGCGTTTAAGTCGACTTTAACTTTACTGCGGTAGTAGCTATTTAAGTCAGGCACGACCACTTTACCGAATGCATTTGATGCAATAGGGATGCCGCGGTCTGATACGGGGATTTTAGCTACGCCGTCAGTGTCGATAAGTAAACGAGTGCCGCCAATATTTGAAACTCGGTGAGCATCCGCACCTTTTAACGTCATAGTGAATCCGCCTTGAGCCCCTAATCCAAATGACGTGTAATTATTGTGAATATAGCTGGCATTTGCGGTTAACTTCGTATTATCGCCATAATGAGTAATATAGGTGCTTGCGGTTCCGCCTTTGTTAGTTGACCCTGCGCTGACTTGGTAATTGGTTCTATCAGACAGCTTGTCATAATAAGTTGCCCGGTTAACGGTGTCGTCCCGTGTTGCTTGTAATGAATAGCCGATATTGGCGCCATTTCCCCAAGGCATGGATGCTGAAATATAAAGGCCGTCATCATTTGTTTCGTTATATTTATTGCGATAAGCTGATAACGAAATATTAATATTTTTCAGGCTCCCCCAATCTAAGGTTTTTGTGACCATTAAATTGTAGCGATTGCTTTCTGGCTTATCCCAATACGTTTGGTGTGAATAGTTTAAATAAGCCGTAATTCTTGATTCCCTAAAGTTTTTATTTAGGGAAATCACATACATTTCCTTATTACTGCCTTGGCGTTCGCCAGAGTCTTTAGCCGTTAAAAAATCAGTCACTGTCATAAAGCTACGCTCAGAGAAGCGGTAGCCTGCGAATTGGACTTGGCTATCATAGTCATCAAAGCGCTTCGAATAGTTTATTCGATATGAATTACCAGTCAGTTTTTTATCATTCGGAATATTTGCAATAGAATGTGTAATATCGAAAGATAAAGCACCAAATGCTAATAGGTCTCGGCCTACACCTACGTTGAATGCATTATAGTCTTGGCTATTTAATGAGCCTGCGAGTAATGACCAACCGTTGGTGACACCCCATGACATTTCACCACTTGCGAATGTGTCTCCATTAACATGGTGCTCCATATCCGTTGGTCGGCCCACTGCTAATTTATACCGAACACTGCCAGGTCGCGTTAAATAAGGAATATTAGCCGTTTCAACTTGATATTCTTGAACTGAGCCATCTTGCTCTTCGATTCTAACATCCAGTTTACCTGTCGTTGCATCACTTAAGTTTTGGACACGAAAAGGCCCTGCAGCGACTTGTTCTTGGTAAATAATTCGCCCCTGTTGGCTAATAATGACTGTCGCATTGGTTGCCGCAACGCCTGTAATCTCAGGTGCATACCCACGTAAGTTAGGTGGTAGCATCAAGATATCAGAGCGTAAGCTAACACCTGTAAATCGGAAGCTATCGAATAAATCCGTATTAAAATAGTCTTCACCTAAGGTCAATTTAGCTTTAATACTGGTTAATGCTTTGTAGGCGTATAACCGACTCCATTGGAAATCATGCTCATTTTTACTATTTGAACTGGTTTCTCGTTGAGCACGTCCTTGCCAATCGCCCCTGAAGCGCCAAGCACCAAGGTTCACGCCTGCAACGCCGTTTGCTGTCACATTATAGTTACTGTTGTTATCATGGGGTTTATTGGCTCTTGCGTTAATGTTGTAGTCGAAAAGCGCCCCAGAGATCCCTTCATCCCAGAGGGAAGGTGGATCCCAGTTGGCCGTTCTATATTCAAGATAGGCCTGAGGAATGCTCAGGTATAATGTTGAGTCAGATAAATCTCCTCGAGCTTGAAAACCGGGCAAGCTGAGTAAATCAAGGCACTCATTATTATGCCACCACGTGATTTTCTTCAGCGAATCTGCCGTTAATCCTAACAGCTGGACTTGTTCTTGAGTAATACACACAAGGCTCGCTTCAGGGTCATTCTTCGGCGCATAAAATGAAAATCTTTGCTCAGAAAGTGTTTCTTTATTTAATTGTATTTTCAGAGGGTAAGTGCCAGGCATAATATAGCCAGCACGTGAGAACTGCTTTATATCAATGTTTTTTTTGTCTTCTAAATCAAATAAAGCTGTATTAAATTGTATGGTATCAGCAGCATATAACTGGGCGGATAATGACCCAAAAGTAAGCATTATCGTTGTCGTTATTATATTTATTTTGTGTTGTTTAAAAAACATAAAAAACATCCCTAAAACAGCAGTATAACTTTTAGAATTAATAATAATCGACCTTGAACCTTAATAAGGTTTGGTAATTACCCGCTTTAACAGGGTGATAATTGGTGACTAATTGCATTTTATATTTCAATATCATTGTGCCAGGTGTAATTCCTAATGCTGGTAATGGCTTCCCTGGTGTAATGGAATATCCTGATATATCATGCAATGCCAATTGCACTCCTTTTGCTTCACCCGAGAGCGTGAAGAAATTACCTTCTGATGGACCATCAAAAGTGACTTCGAGTGAATTCCATTCGTTATTATCTTTTGAATATTTTTCCCAACGGCAATCAACAAGTTTAATATTGAATTCTTTTATGGGGCCTTTTCCAACTTCACGAATATAGCTTGTTGGAAGCACCCCCATATTAATCGTCTGATCCCTAGACCCGATATCTATTGCACAGGCAGTATCGACTATCTCACCGTTCATTGTGACTTTTCCCCATCCATGAGGTGATGCCGCCATTTGTGGCGAAAGAAATAATGTAAGAAGAAATAGAAACAATGCATTTTTTGGCGAATAGATAAATCCTTTCACTTTAACCTCTGACTTAATTAGGTGACTAATAGAGGAATACGGATGTATTCCTCTTTAACTAATCAATTAGTTATAAGTTAAGGTAAAGTTAGTTACGCCTTCGAATTTACCTAATGGAATTTTATCCACTGCAACGTTTGCACCTTGTACATAAGCGCTATAACGTAGTGTGTTATCACCTGCTTGTAGTTGGTGCTCTTGTGCTGTAGCAACACCCATATCTAATGCTGCACCGTTGGTATCTGTTAATTGAATACCGACGTTACCTGCAATAGTTGGATCCGTTGCATCTAAGCCAGTTACACCTAATAATTTAGGATTAAACGCGGCACTAGAACCAGAGAATGTGATGTTGACTTTGTCATTATAGACTTTGTCGTTTGCATCTTTAGGGAATACACAGTCTTCTAATTCAATGTTGAATTGTTTAGCAGTAGAAGTACCACCATTCGCTAAAACAGAGTTAGCGATTTGGCCTAACCATACTGTTTGGTCAATAGAGTCAGAACTAATTGAGCAAGGTGCATCGATGATTTCACCTTTAAATGTAACTTTACCATGCCCTTGATCAGCGAGTGCTGGAGAAGCGATAGCGGCAGAAACAAGTGCTGCTAAAAATACTTTTTTCATTTGAACCTCATTTATATATAACAACGTGATGATTACCCAACAATTAAGTGGGCATAGTTAAATCTTATATTTTTTAAATAACTATTTGCTGTATAAAGAATTTAAAATAATTTCTGTTTGTCGATTGAAAATATAATGACAATTATCTTGCTTATCGAAGAGGTTTTCATTGTTATGAATAAATGAATTAGCATTTGAATGTTCTTCATTTATTTTCAATGTTATACTTTCGAAAAACGCACTAGGGTTAGTATCTAGATAGAATAAGATTGAAAACAGCATTGCACAGTTAATGCTACATATTCCTCTTTCATATCGAGAAATTTGTTGTTGTGATATCTTTAATTTTTTAGCTAGCTCTTTACCACTTAGCCCTTTTTCTTTTCTAAGATGAAATAACTCCAAACCAATTTGTTCAGTTAGTATTTTCTGAAAGTTATCTATACTGGTTTTTAACTTATTATTTTTCATATCTCACCAATAAAGCGTTATGTCAGTTAGGTTACAGTCAGACCTGCCTACAAAGTAAACGACTTGATTGTTTTTGACTCAAGAAACGCAACAAAATAAATCAAAATGTTGCGTTAAATTGGTTTTAGCGATTTTGTTTTATATATAGGCATCGTCAGGATTAAAATCTTTAATTTGTGTTTTTTGCTAGTAAATAAAGAGTATTTTACTGGCGAGTTTTAATGATTAAAACATCACGAATGGTAACTTTTTGTTGTAGATAATAAAATTTTACATTAATTGCTTTCTGACTCTAAAAAGCATTACGCAAACAGATTTTTATGCTGTTTGATTTTGGTTAGTCTCAGAATTATACTTATTAGGCATTTTAAACATTTTGATTTATTATGTTGCGTTATCATTTGATTTTAAATCAAATTTGAAATTTATCATTGTTTTTGCTTAATTGTTGTTAATTTTCTTTATTATTAACTTATTTTTTGTTTTATTTTTCGCTCATATGAAATATGCATCTTTTTATTGCCATTTTATGGGTTTAAACTCTGTTGGTATTTAAATTTTATCATTAAAGTCATTAATAATCTTTATATGACTATCTAAATATGAATATAAATGTGTTTTTTTTGTGTATGAATTGGTAGTGACATGTTAATTTAATGCAATTTTGGATATACTCGTAATTGGAGTAATTAAATTATGATAATTGGTAAAAGAAGAATAAATAAAATTATTAACTAATCTTATTTTAGGGTTTTTGAAAATAGTCAATCTATAGCTTTATTTAGCGGTATTAAAATTAATCATTACACCCACTATTTATGAGAATACCTCAGTTTTATAAAACCAATTGGTTAAATAACTGAGGTATTTTTGGTGTTTAATTCATTTTATAATATTGAACTTTGGTTTCATGTTGACACAAGTCATTAAATTGTCTATTGATTAGACCAAATACCGCTAAAGCGTTTTTCATTACTTGCAGTATAAATTACAGTGTGGGCGATATTTCGATGCCCTAAATAGTCTTGAATTAATCGAGTATCTCTGCCGAGGTCAGCTAATGCATACCCACACGCATGCCTTAACATATGTGGGTGAAGCTTGACGGAAAGTCCGGCTATCTTGCCGTATTGTTCAAATAAACGATAAATTTGATAGCGAGAAATTTGGCTCCCTTTTTGTGAGATAAACAAACAATCTGAACTGGATGTTTTCCAAGAGTCTCTCTCAATTAGCCATCTTTCTATTGCTGTAAATTCTTCTGGGATTATAGGTTGAACAGTGGATAGCCCTCCTTTTAATCGTCTGATATAGATGACTTTTTGGACTAAATCAATATCAGACATGGTGATATGAGTAAGTTCACTGACTCTCAAACCATGTAAAAAGCTCATTAATAACAAACAATAGTCACGATTAGGATATCGCCCCTGTTTGGTTGCATGTAATAGAGCGTTAACTTCTGTGCGTGTAATAAATTTACGTTTAGTCATTATGATCTCATTTATACCTCGTTACATTTCGCTATATACTCACGATAAATTAACTAAAAATAATAAATTTTCCTAAAATTACATATAATATGTTATATGTATGCGTGATGATACCTAAATACGAGTGATTAAGCATGATGACTTTTCATACTCTTTAGTCGTGCTAAAAAGAGTCTGTGAGCAGAAAGTATGGAATTGTTGAAGGATAAAGTGAAACGGGTTTCGTCTCTGGAGATAAATTGATTTATGAGGGAATGTAGTCGTGTAGGCACTAAGAAGAGGTGGGCTGTAAAGGGCATTTATGGGTGCAAATTTGCCAAACAGCACCATAAATGACGCTGCTTGGCGGTTTTAATTTACGGTTATTCTTTCTTCTCTTTCTCTTCTTCTAATACTTCGCGATACCAACGAGGATGGTGTTTCCTTGCCCACCCACGTGTCACCCAGCCTTCGACCATGCTACGAATCGAGCCTTTTACCCAAAAGGCTGCATAAGCATGAACAACAACCGTGATAATCAGAACTATAGCAGATAGTGAGTGCGCCAGTAATGCCGCGCGGATGATTGAAATCGAGAAATAATCCGCGAAATAAGGACGCCAAATAATAACTCCACTGACTGTGAGGATGATAAGGCACAGGCTGAGAACCCAATAAATCCCTTTTTGGCCAAGGTTATAATGACCAATATCGCCAGCTTCTTCATTACGTAAAACTTTATGAATGTTTTTAGCCCAAATAAGGTCTTGTTTATCCACAAAATTATATTTTAGGTATCTGAAAAACATAAAAATAAATAAGAATGCCATGACGCTACCGACAAACGGGTGCAGTAAACGTGATAATTGTGGCGTTCCTAAGATATTCATAAACCAGTTTAATGAGGGAAAAAAGAAACCTAACCCACTGAATGCCGTAAAGACAAAGGCAATGACGACTAACCAGTGATTAATACGCTCAGATGCATTATGGCGTAAAATTGTATCGCTGTTTTTTTTCATCAGTGTTGCTCCTCGTTATGCTCTGATTGTGCAGTTTGAGAAGCCGCTTCTTTATCTTTTCGCGCTTCTTCCTCATCTTCTTCTGTGGTGTGGTTTGGCCCGATACCAAAATAGTGGAACATTGCGCCAGCAAAGGTTGCCGCAAACCCAATTGCCGCAAGCGGTTTCCAAATTCCTTTCCAGAATTTTACCGTTTCACTGATTTCGGGATTGTCAGGGAGCCCGTGATAAAGATTGGGTTTATCTGCATGATGAAGAACGTACATTACGTGGGTTCCGCCGACGCCTTGGGGATCATAAAGCCCAGCATTTTGATAGCCGCGGGTATTCAGTTCAGAAACACGCTCTTGAGCAAGATGTTTCATGTCTTCTTTACTACCAAAATGGATGGCACCTGTTGGACACGTTTTTACACATGCAGGTTCTTGACCCACTTCAACACGATCGACACACAATGTGCATTTATAGGCACGGTTATCTTCTTTATTGATACGAGGAACATCAAATGGGCAGCCTGCGATACAGTAACCACAACCGATACAGTGCTCCGATTGAAAATCAACAATACCGTTAGCATATTGAACAATAGCGCCTTCCGCTGGGCAGGCTTTTAAGCAACCTGGGTCAGCGCAGTGCATGCAACCATCTTTACGGATTAACCATTCTAATTTGCCATTTTCTTCAACTTCAGAAAAGCGCATAACCGTCCAAGATTTTGCTGTTAAGTCGACAGGGTTATCATAAACACCAATATTGGTGCCCACTTGGTCACGAATGTCGTTCCATTCTGAACAGGCCACTTGGCAGGCTTTACAGCCAATACAGACCGTAACGTCAATCAGTTTTGCGACTTCTTCTTGATGGTTGCGAACTTGTGGTGCTGGTGTAAGGCTATTCGTTGCCGAACGGCGAATAATGTTTTGAGATTGCAGTGACATAATTTCTCCTTACGCCTTTTCAACATTGACTAAAAACGCTTTATATTCAGGCGTGAATGCATTTGCATCACCAACCGATGGCGTCAATGTATTGGCAAGGAAACCTTTTTGTGTTGCTCCTTCAAAGCCCCAATGGCAAGGGATCCCAATGGTTTCGACCACATTACCATTGATGGTTAATGGGCGAATACGTTTGGTGACTACGGCCTTGGCTTTAATAAAGCCTCGTTTGGCACTGACTTTGACTTCATCACCTTGTTTAATGCCTTTTTGTGAGGCTAATTGCTCACCAATTTCGATAAATTGGTCAGGCTGTGCAATGGCATTTAATAATGAATGTTTCGTCCAATGACGGAATAGCTCAGTGATGGAGTAAGTGGTTGCTACATATGGAAAATCTTTTGCATTTCCTAAATGCTCTTTATCATAGCTATATAAGCGGGCTACTGGGTTACGTGACACTTTTGGATGCAAAATATTATGTTCTACAGGGGATTCAAACGGTTCGTAGAATTCAGGGAATGGGCCGTCAGCCATTTTATCCACGGAGAATAAGCGACCGACACCCTCAGGTTGCATAATAAATGGCCCTACACCGCTGTTTGGCGGAGCATTACCAAAATCAGGAACATCAAAGCCCCCCCATTGGGTACCATCCCACTTAATGAGTTGGCGTTTTTCATCCCATGGTTTTCCACTTGGGTCGACTGACGCACGGTTATAGAGAACACGGCGGTTTTGCGGCCATGCGAACGCCCAGCCTGGGGTACAACCTAAACCGGATGGATCTGCATTATCGCGGTTTGCCATCTGATTGCCTTTTTCTGTCCAGCAACCAGAATAGACCCAGCAAAAACTGGCTGTTGAGCCATCGGATTTCAATTGGTGGAAGCCATCAAGCTGCTGCCCTTTCTTGAATAATAGCTTGCCGGCATCATCATAAATATCCTGCATCGCTTGGCCATTCGCTTCCCTCGCCACTTCTTCAGGTTGCGGGTCATATGGGTCTACATAGTTCCAAGAGAGATTCATTAATGGTTCAGGGCAAACACCGCCTTCTTCTTGGTATAGTTGGCGTAGGCGCATCAATAAATGCCCCAGAATTTTACCATCATGCCATGCTTGAGCGGGTGGTCGTGCGCCCGCCCAATGCCATTGTAACCAGCGGCCAGAGTTTGCGATTGAGCCATTTTCTTCAGCAAAACACGAGGATGGAAGACGGAAGACTTCGGTTTGAATATCGGCGGTATTGACGTCGTTCATCTCACCATGGTTTTGCCAGAAGTTTGATGATTCAGTGACCAGAGGATCGATAATGACCAGATATTTGAGCTTCGAGAGTGCTACGCTACATTTGTTTTTATCAGGGAATGCAGCTAATGGGTTAAAACCTTGAACGATATAGCCGTTCATTTTGCCATCAACCATCATTTGGGTTTGCGCCATGATGTCATAGCTCTTATCCCATTTAGGTAGCCAGTGATAACCCCATTCATTGGCTGCGGTGGCATTGTCACCCCAAAAGCTTTTCATTAAGCTAATGAAAAAATCGGGCGTTCTTTTCCAGTAGTTCACTTGGTCAGGCACGATTGAGCTTGGTGTGATTTGCGACAGATAGGTTTGTAGTGAATCCTGTTTCTCGTTGGGTAACGGCATATAACCCGGTAGATTCAAAGAGAGTAACCCTAAATCGCTATAACCTTGAATGTTGGAGTGGCCACGCAGCGCATTGACACCACCACCCGGCATACCAACGTTACCCAGCAATAGCTGGATCATACCTGCAGTACGAATCGTTTGTGCCCCACCTGTGTGGTGCGTCCACCCTAAAGCATACAAAATGGTCGACGTTCTGTCTTTGCCTGAAGTCGAGGCAAGTTGTTCACAAATATAGATAAAATCTTCAAGTGGTGTACCACATAAGGTCGTGACGACTTCAGGTGTATAGCGGGAAACGTGTTGCTTTAATAGGTTCCAAACGCAACGAGGATGTTGAAGTGTTTCATCCTTGAGCGCATGGCCATTTGCATCGGTTTCATAATGCCAAGAGCTGCGGTCATATTGTTGTTTTTTATCATCAAAGCCGCTAAAAAGCCCATCATCAAAATGATAATCTTCACGAACGATTAATGGCGCATTAGTATAGGCTTTGACATACTCGTGTTGAATTTTATCATTTTCAATAAGGTAGCGGATAACACCGAGTAAAAATGCCGTATCTGAACCCGCACGAATTGGCGAATACATGTCTGCGACGGACGCGCTGCGGTTAAAGCGTGGGTCAACAACAATGACTTTGGCATTATTTTTGATCTTGGCTTCGATAACCCATTTGAAACCAACAGGATGTGCTTCCGCCGGGTTTCCACCCATAATTAAAATGACGTTGGCATTTTTAATATCAACCCAGTTGTTGGTCATTGCGCCACGACCAAATGTTGGGGCAAGTGCGGAAACGGTCGGGGCATGGCAGAGTCGGGCTTGGCAGTCGATAGCGAGCATGCCTAATGAGCGGGAGAATTTATTATCGAGAATCCCTGTTTCATTGCTCGCCGCAGATGAACACAACATGCCTGTTGTCAGCCAGCGGTTAACTTCTTGGCCTTTTTCATTGTGCGTAACGAAATTTTCATCGCGGTCTTTTTTCATTAAATGCGCAATTTTGTCTATCGCTTCATCCCATGAAATACGTTCCCATTTGTCAGAACCAGGTTTGCGGTATTCAGGGTATTTTAGGCGGTTTTCACTGTGAATATAGTCGATAAGGCCCGCCCCTTTTGGGCATAACGAGCCTCGGCTAACAGGGTGATCAGGGTCGCCTTCGATGTGATAGATATTTTTTTCTGCGTTTTTTGCGCCATCGCCTAAGCTGTACATCAAAATACCGCAACCTACGGAACAATAGGTACAGTTATTACGTGTTTCGACAGAGCGTAAGAGCTTATATTGGCGAGAACCTGCGAAAGATACATTTGGGGCAAAACCAAGTAGTGCAGCGGAAGTTCCTGCCATACCACCTGCACAGATCTTGAAAAAAGACCGTCGACTGACTTGCATCAGCGTCTCCTTGTTAATTGATAAGAAAGCCCAAGGCTAGGTCGTTAAAAACAACCTATCCGCGGCGAATTTCATTTTTCAATCATTCAAGACAGACCTGAGCATCATGTTCGAACTCAATGTAATGAACTACTACATAAAATGATGGGCACTGATTATAATTACTAAAAAAAATAAATCCATAGTAACAATATGGAAACAGTTAGGCAGAAAATTGCACAAAAAAAGGCGGCACTACCAAAGGATAATCGATAAACTCGCTCTTTGGCGGGCAATATGACTAGATCTGTATTACTTAGAGAAATATCTTAATAAACTAAGTTATTTTTTTAGAACATATTGTTTTAATTAAACAATTGTACCTTCTCACAAATTTACCTCCCTGAATTCTATATAAAGGCTCTATTTGGCGTATAATCAGCAAATTGATTATTTTGTGTTATTTCATCATTATTAATCATCATCACGTTGTTGGTCCCTGCGGTATAATGGGTTTTTTCGGCAAAATTGGTCAGGTGGGATATGTTGGAATTTTTAAAAAATTACGATAATTTAACGCTCAGCGAAAAAAAAGTTTTAAAATACCTGAACGACAATATTGCTGATATTCCATACTTAAATATCAATGATTTAGTGGCGAAAACGTATGTGTCTAAAACAGTCATTATTAACTTATCGCAGAAATTAGGCTTCAGTGGTTTTAAAGAGCTTAAATTTCAAATTAATAATTATATTCTGTCCAAAAACAAAGCTGAAAAAGTCACGCCTGCTTCCTACAAAAAACAACTCGAAAAAAACATTAATAAAAGCTTTACGCTGATCAATGAAGACCAAATTAACGATTGTGCGAATATCTTACATAAATCACGAAATATTTTTATTGTCGCGAGGGGAACCAGTAAGGCCGTGGGCTATTACCTTGAGCACTTACTCTTTGCATTAGGTCTGCACTGCTTTTTTATTAATGACTACAATTTATCTGATTCTTTCACTCGGCTCGTCAGTAAAGATGATACGGTGATATTTATTTCCCTTTCTGGTGGCACAAAAAAGATTATTGAAACCGCTAAAATTGTCCAATTAAAAGGGGCGAATATTATTAGTATGACGGCATTCAATACCAATGAATTAACCAGTTATACCGATAACACGCTTTTTTGTTTCGCAGACAGTTACGATACTAAAAGGGATGACACCAAGTCCCGAATCGGTTTTTTTATTTTAGTTGATTTACTTATCAATGAGTTAGAAAACCTACTTTAGGCGACTTTCTTAACTTACCCTTCCTATATTACTGCCTTTTTATTGTTATTTCTCGCGTTAGTGCTGTTTCAAAATGACCTAGGTCATAATTTATGACCTAAGATAATTTTTAAAACCGGGACATCATTTCTTTTATAAAACCCCCAAGCTAGTATGCCTTTAATTCTAATAATAGAAGTCATAAGGAAAAAGTATGGCCAGAAGAAAGTTTGGTGAATCTATCCAACGCTTTGGGAGAACATTACTCCTTCCGATTGGTGTGCTTGCACCTATCGGTATGATATTGGGTATCAGCGGTGCGTTAGTGCAAACGTATATGATTGCACGCTTTCCTTTCCTCGGAAATGAAACAGTTAACGCTCTATTAGTTAGCATTCGTTCTATTGCAGGGGTGATTTTCGATAATATCCCATTGCTGTTTGCGATGGGGGTCGCTTATGGGATGAGTCAGAGAGATAAGGGGATAGCCGTTTTTGCGTCGGTGGTCGGTTACTTATCCTTGATCATTACTATGAATATTTGGTTGGTACTCACTGGCAAGCTCGCTGATGCAGCGATTATGAGCCAAGTGGGGCAGATCAAAGTCCTTGGAATACAAACCCTAAATATCAGTGCCGCGGGGGGGATCATTACCGGTTTAATTGCCTCTTGGGCGACTGACAAGTTCTATAACCTTGAGCTCCCAACCGCATTTGCATTCTTCTCTGGTAAAAAATCAGTGTCCATTATCATGATTGGTTTAATGATCATGGTCGGCGCATTGTTACCGTTTATCTGGGAAGTCTTAGTTCAAGGTTTAATGAAGCTATCCGCCGTGTTTTTGAGTCCAGTTGGGCCATTCTTTACCGCAGGTGGTGAGCGTTTATTCATTCCGTTCGGGTTGCACCACGTCTGGAACGTGTTGTTTCGATTCACGGAAGCGGGCGGTACTTATGTTATTGATGGACAAACTTTTGTTGGTGTTGTTCCTGCATTGACTGAAGTGTTATTCAAACAAGGCCCTAACAGCGAATATTGGGCAATGATGCCAAGTTTGACCCGCTTTATGGCGCAACAGCAAATGTTAGTAACGCTGTTCTTATTCCCTGCAATTGCACTGGCAATTTACAGAACATCGAAGAAAGAAAACCGCGCAGAAGTGAAGTCGATGTTGGTGACAATGGTATTGACTGCGATGCTGGGTAACGTGACCGAACCGCTCGAATTTACTTTCGTATTTATTGCGCCACTGCTGTATCTCATTTACGCGATTATTGTCGGTATTGGGGCGGTATTACTTTCTTTCGCGGGTGTTGCTATCGGTTATATCCGAGGAACGGTATTCGACTTCACGATATTTGGATTGCTATATGAGCACACCAACTGGATATTCTTGGTCATCATTGGTAGCTGTTTAGCCGTCGTCACTTACTTTATTTTCTACTGGGCGATTATTAAATTTGATATCAAAACCCCGGGTCGTGAAGAGTCTAGCAATCTGAAAAATACCTTAATTAAAGAAAAACGTTATGGCGAAATTGCAGAAATTTTAATCCAAGCGTTAGGTGGCAAACAAAATATTCGTAACGTAGATAACTGTATTACTCGTATGCGTATTGATGTTGGCGAAGTGAATCAAATTGATAAAGATTTAATGTTGGAATCAGGATGTACCGCATTCTTCTTTCCATCGGCAAACCATGTCCATGTCGTTTATGGGCCGAAGGTTGAATTCGTTCGCAATGCTGTTGATGAAGCAATGAAGAAATAAAGAAGGGATACGAAATGAGAGCATTATACGATTCTAAAAGTAAAACCATTGATGACCGAGGTATTAAGGCGCTTTTATCTGATGAAGCGAAATATACGACTTGGTTAATGTTTGAATCTATGTTGGCTCAAGCACAGGCGGAGCAGGGGTTTATTCCCCAATCCGCAGCTGATGAAATCAAAGAAAAGGCGATTATTGAAAATATTGATTTCGAAGAAATGAGCCGTATTTACCAAAAAATTGGCCATGGTTTTGTGCCTTTTCTGAAAGTATTAGTAAATGCATGCTCAGAAGAGAGTGGTAAATATATTCACTACGGTATTACCACGCAGAATATTCAGCAAAGTTCCCAGCTGTATATGATGAAAACAGTACACAACAAATTTATGTTGCTGCTGAGTGAAATCATTGAGAACTTATCGGGGCTGGCAGAAAAAACCAAACATATGGTCATGCCGGGTCGAACCCATGGACGCCATGCAATTCCGATCACTTACGGTTATAAAGTGTCGGTATGGATCAGTGATTTTATTGATTGTTATCAGCGTATGAAAGAGTGTGAAAAGCGCGTCTTCACCATCATGATGGGCGGAGCGGTTGGGGCATTTAACTCTATGCCGGGTATTGGTTTAGAGGTACAAAAACGCGTCGCTGAGCTAACGGGCATGCATGCGATGGAAGTTCCATCGAGAAACCTAAGTACCCATAAATTAGAATATATGGCGAACTTGGCGCTGATGGCGAATATCTGCCATAAAATTGGCGAGGAAGTTTACAGCACCACATTGGAAGAAATTGCTGAGGTTTCTGAAGGGTTTACTAAGGGGACGGTAGGCAGCAGTACCATGCCGCACAAGATTAACCCAAAACTTGCGAAAGGGATTATTGCGAACTCACAGAAATTGTACTCTTTGCCAAGTGTGGGGATGTACTCTGCCGTGCGTCCTTATGAAGGTGACAGTAGCTCTTATATGTTATTCGATGGCTTAATTGAAGAAGCGTTAGAATTAACGACAGAAATTCTTTTAAGAACTGAAGAGCTTTCAAGAACTCTCGTTCCTCATGAAGATAGAATGTTACATAACGTATTGAGGAATAAAGGGCTAGATAATACTGAATACGTCATGATGAAAATGGCAGAAAAGCTGGGGAAAGACAAAGCCCATGAGCTGCTATATGAAGAAGCGATCAAGACCGCAGCGGATGGTGAGGATTTCTATACCAACCTGACCAAAAACAGTGTGATTTCAGCCGCTTTTAGCAATGATGAAATCAAAGCGATGCTCGACCCGCGTTCTTATATTGGTTTGTCCGTTGAGATAGCAGAAAAAGAAGCAAAACGAGGCTTAGCGATTTCGCAAGAAATTAAAAAAAGCTACCAATAGCAATCAATTAAAAATGATAAAAGAGCGACCTATTTATTAGGTCGTTTTTTTTTGATAAGAAATAATAGCGTATAACTGATTATGTTTTTTTAAGTTGTACTAATTGATGCGTTTTTCATTTAACGCTTTTTTATTTATACATAGATAAGGCATCTCATCTGTTGAGCCGTCATTTTTACTCTCTTAAATAAAGGTGAAAATAATCTATGTCTAAACAATACCGTTTTACAGCCAAAGCTGTTGATTTTCTATTACCGAATATTAAAAATGCAAATAGAGATGAAAGTGTGATTCATATCCATGCGACAGGTTCTTTTGAAAATGAGGAGGAAGTAAAAAAAATACATTTTATCCTCAATGATTTGGCGATAAATTCTGCACCTTTTACCGCTTTGCTTGCATTTGTTTTTGGCTCAAAAGGGGTTGATGCAAAAACAGGATTTACTCCACCGACTAAACTGGTTTTCACCTGTACAGAGAATGAGTTAAATGAAGGTTTATTTGATGTGGTATCTTTAGGTTTGGAATCAGAAGGCCTTTGGTAAAAATATTATCGCTGCTCTTTACTAAGCAGCGATAATATGTGGAAAAACGCTTACTCGCCTGCTAATGCCCTTGGGAACAGTAAGTTGTTTTCTAAGTTAATATGATTCATTAAATCATCAATTAACTCATTGATTCCATTGTAAAGTACACGCCAAGTGGTACAGGCTTCCGCGGGAGGTGTCACGTTATCTGTGATGCCTTTAATCGCTTCTAATAAATCTCCAGCATCATCATGTTCCTGTTCCATGACGCTAATTGGACCCGCTGCATTTTGCCCTAACCCATTTTTAATCATTGGGAACAATACACGTTCCTCTTTCATCATATGGCTGGTTAATTCTTCAAGCAGGGCTTCAAGGTATTTTGCCAAGCCACTCGGAACGGTGGGTTTATTAGCATGAACTCTCTCGACTTTTTGTGCTTGCAAAATAAGTTCAGGTAATTGCTCTCTGTGTCTATCGTGATAACGGACAATAATAAAATCAATAATTTCATCTAGCGGAGCCGCTCGCCAGTCTTTTTCTAATGTTTCATTTGATAATTCTGCTAATTGTTTTTCTAATGCTTCAATGTCTAAATTCAATTTTTCTGCACTTCGGCTGAGCGTTTGTTTTCCGCCGCAGCAATAATCCATATTGTATTGGCGAAAAAGCGCGGATGCTCTTGGAATCGATAAGGCAAGCTGGCCAAGTGTTTTATCTCTTAATTGCATGTGAGGTGTCCTCTATAAAATCATAAAATTCTGATCGTGCTTTGGTCAGTGTGGTTATGCAGATAAAGCCCATTTACGTGCAATATCTCGGCCATATTCACGGCAGCTTTCTAGCGTTGCGGTATCTGGTTTCCATTTTGCTTTTAATGACAGAGCTGTATCAAACCCTGCATCCATTAGCCGCGTTTGTACCCGATCAACGGCGCCGCCATTCCAGCCAAAGCTACCAAATGCAGCCGCTTTTTTATTTAAAAACCGTAACCCAGACATTTCTTCAAGCATGCCTGCAATCTTTGGCATCATCACATTGTTCATGGTTGATGTGCCGACAAGGGTGCCTTTAGAACGAAATACATGTGTAATAATGTCGTTTTTGTCACTTTTTGCGATGTTGAAAATCTTAACCGCCACATTCGGGTCAGCCTCATTAATGCCCTGTGCAATGGCATCGGCCATTAAACGGGTATTATTTGACATGGTATCGTAGAAAATTGTGATGCGGTCTTCTTGATAATCAGCCGCCCATTTCAAATACAATTCAACAATTTGCGTTGGATTATCTCGCCATACCACACCGTGTGACGTTGCAATCATATCGACGGGTAGATTAAAGCCTAAGATCTCATTAATTTTCGGGGTTACTAAGCGACTAAAGGGTGTCAGAATATTGGCGTAATAGCGCTGACATTGATCAAACAGTTCATTTTGATCCACTTCATCGTTGAATAATCGTTCATCACAATAGTGTTGTCCAAATGCATCATTACTAAAAAGAACGGCATCGTCAGTAAGGTAAGTCATCATGCTATCTGGCCAGTGAAGCATAGGTGTTTCAATAAATATCAGCTGCTTATTGTTACCAATATCAAGGGTATCCCCTGTTTTGACGACATTAAAATTCCATTCAGGGTGATGATGGTGACCATTGATTGAGTCAATAGCGTTTGCGGTGCAATAGATAGGCGTGTTAGGAATATAGCTCATGAGCTCAGTTAAGGCACCTGCGTGGTCTTCTTCCGCATGATTAATAACAATGTAATCGATATCATTTAAATCAATCTGGCCACGTAGATTTTGCACAAATTCGCGGCTAAATTTATGATCTACCGTATCGATAAGGACATTTTTCTCCTCACAAATCAAATAGCTGTTATAGCTACTTCCTTTGAGTGTTTTGTACTCGGTACCATGAAAATCGCGCACTTCCCAATCACGCTGACCTACCCACTGAATATTGTTTTTTACATGAATCGCCATATTAATTTTGTCCTATATTTCTTTGGAGTATACAAAGACATAATCAATATCCATGCCATGTTTTTATCTATTTGATTTTAATGTAAATAGTGATTTCAAGGTAAAATAAATATGTCATAATGACTATATTAAAATGAGTCATTATGACTATAATGATAGTCAAATTGACTATGAGGAATGATGATGGGTTTTTCTGTCGATGCATTGGCACAAATCGCGATTGAACTGCAAAGTGGTATTGAACACCCAGACCGCTTTCAACGGCTTATTACCACATTGAGGCAATCCCTAAAATGTGATGCTTGTGCATTGCTTCGTTATGAGTCAGGCCAATTCATACCCTTAGCAATTGATGGCTTAATGGCAGATGTGTTGGGAAGACGCTTTTTATTAGAAGGGCACCCACGACTCGAAGCAATTGCACGCGCTGGGGATGTGGTACGTTTCCCCGCGGATAGCCAACTCCCAGACCCTTATGATGGTTTAATTCCACATCATCAACACCTTAAAGTGCATGCCTGTGTAGGGCTACCTTTATACGCAGGGCAAAATCTTATCGGTGCATTAACCTTAGATGGACTGTCTCCTGACCAATTTGATGCCTTTAGTAATGAATCATTGAGGTTAATTGCTGCACTTGCAGCGGGGGCTCTAAACAATGCCTTGTTGATTGAACAGCTTGAAAATCAAAATGTTTTGCCAAATCAACCAGCCTTATTTAAACCGACAGGGCAAACTGAAATCATTGGTTTATCCCTGCGAATGCAGCAATTAAAAAAAGAAATCGAGATTGTTGCAGCCTCTGATCTGAATGTACTGGTGGGCGGTGAAACGGGAACAGGGAAAGAGCTAGTCGTTAAATCCATTCATGAAAAATCACTCCGCGCAGATAAGCCATTGGTGTATTTAAACTGCGCGGCCTTACCTGAAAATGTGGCTGAAAGTGAGTTATTTGGTCACGTGAAAGGGGCATTTACTGGAGCAATAAGCCATAGAAGCGGCAAGTTCGAGATGGCAGACAATGGCACACTGTTTCTTGATGAAATTGGTGAGTTGTCATTATCATTGCAGGCAAAATTATTGCGTGTTTTACAATATGGCGATATTCAGCGGGTGGGGGATGACCGTAGTTTACGGGTTAATGTACGGGTATTGGCAGCAACAAACCGTGATTTGCGCGAAGAGGTTTTAGAAGGGCGTTTCAGAGCTGACTTATTTCATCGGCTCAGCGTGTTCCCATTATTTGTTCCGCCATTAAAAGAGCGGGGCGAAGATATTATTTTGCTTGCGGGGTATTTCTGCGAACAATACCGCCAACGTTTTAATTTATCGAGTGTGGTATTAAGCTCATCATTGCAAATGTATTTGCTTAATTACGTGTGGCCTGGAAATGTCAGGGAATTAGAGCATGCTATCCACCGTGCAATTATACTTGCTCGGGCATCTACTCATACAGGTGATGTTATTTTACAGCCACACTACTTTACGTTTAATCACCCTGAGCAGGTAGTTGACCAGCCACTCACGCTACCAGTGGGCACTAACTTGCGTGATGCAACGGATGATTTTCAACGTAAAATGATTACGCAAGCCTTGGAGCAAAATCATTATAATTGGTCGGCAAGTGCTCGCGATTTATCATTAGATATTGCAAATTTACACCGATTAGCCAAGCGATTAGGGTTGAAGTAATTAGGAGTAATAGATAATAAACTTATTACTGCATTGATAAAATAGGCAGTGATATTTTTTCTGAAGAAAGCAGAGGTAGTGGAACAATTTTATTTGTCATCATAATTAACGCCTCGTCTTTTTCGATTCTGACACTAATTCCTAATGGTTTTTTATTGGTCATAAGATGGTCTGGAATATTCGCTTTAAAATAAACAACACGACTAACTTTATTTGTTTTAAAGTGATAGCTATAGGTCTCATTATTAGAGGAAACTATATCTAATGGACTGATGGATAATGTTATTTCAGCATTATCAGGGATATTGGCATGTGAATAGATATCTCCCTCAAGACGGTAGTCAGAATCGAGTAGTCTGTTTTGCGAAAATTGACTGCAACCAAACAGTAAGCCAACAAAAGCGAGAATAAATAAAACGTTAATATATTTTTTTAATGTATTGATAAAAAACATGATTAATTTCTTCTATATATGATTTTATTGGAATGAACGGACAAAAACTTTTTGGAAAAAACATCGAATGTAAGAATAAACATTTTTTCTATCTTGATGATTTTTCGATAAAACTGGCATTTCAAATTTCTCTCCAGTATAGAGAATACCAATTCTTGGTAGCGTCATGATGAGGTTCTCATCTAATTCCACTTTTTTGAAAGATTGACGTAACTGTCTCACCAGTTTGTAGTAACTACTTTCAGTCACAATGGTTCCTCTCTTTTCCCAGATTTCGTACATGACCTCTCTTTTATTACTTGTTTTTACTAGTAATAATTTTAACAGGCAAGACTCATTTTCTGTAAGACTGATGGATTTCTTTCCTTTGGAAAGGGTTCTTTTTAATGGGTTATAAACAACCTCTTCGGATAACAAAATCATGGGCTCTATTTCCATGTATTCCATACTACTCATATATTTTCCTATAAAAGATAACTGGGTAAGAAATTAGTCATATCCTAACTTCCACTAAAATATGCTTCAATATAAAAAAACAGGGCTCACTAATAAATGAAAAAAATTAAGTCGTTTTTTTATAATAGCTCTAAATTTATTGTTAGGATAAATTTAACTCATATTGCCTGGATATATATATCAAAAAAATATACATAATTTTTATTTTTTAGAGGGAGAATAGAGAGGAAATATAAAAGAGGTAAATAATTATCAAAGATTGTATGAACTTTACCTCTATAGAAATGCATCTAATATTGATGGTGGTTATCATTTTTAAACTTAATCATCATCGTCGCCATCTATATTAAAGCTAGATATATTTTTGTTTAGTTGCTCAGTAAACGGTTGATTCATTAAATTTATCGCCATATAACGCTTTAACCCTTTTGTGAATTTATCATAGAGTGATGGTGTTCCATCATTCGGTAGCGATTTGAGCATTTGCGCCGTGCCAGCAATAAAATTCTCTTTTTCATTTTTTTTAAGCCGAGTGAGAGTACTGAAAATAGCAGAAAAAAACTCTTTATCTGTTTCTTTTGACTGTAATTTTTCAATAAATTTATCTATTTTTTCTTGTGTCTTAGGTGGGATATCCACTACCTGTTTTGTTGTATTTGATGCTAAAGGTGTAGTGCCTTTTGTGGTAATCCTTATTTTATCGAGGGGGTGACTAATTGGCACGATAGAGCTTGTTGGTATGGGCCTATTGGGGAGTATCGTCATTATTCTCTTTCTCTGCATTTATTCTTTCAATCAGTTTCTGGTAGGCCACTTTTTGTTCATCCAATATCTGGCAACGAACTGGGATGGAGAAAATCTGTGGTAATGTATTTTTAGTCGCAATTGAAGGCGAGAAATAGCAAATTTGGTTATTAGTTTCTAACGCAATTGATTCATAATCAGCATGGGTCAATATCGTAATGTTTTGTTTTATATCATTTAAATTTGCATGTGTCTGCGCTGGCAAATGTAAGGTTGTTTTTGATGCTATTTCGGGGGACTGAGCAAAGTAATGCGCAATAATTTCTTTCAAACGGTCATCATTAAACAGCGACATCAATAGGTTTTCGAGCCTGACTTGGCTTTGATTTACCTGTTCTTGAAAGGCAATTATGCTGTGTTCTAACCCTGCAATAAAGTCATGTAAAAGCTGTTTTAAGCCATCATTGTACCCTTGTTGATAGGCCGCTTTTTGTAATATAGCTTCATTTTCTTGAGCATGTTGATAAAGTCTATTAGACTTTTTTTTGGCGTATTGTATGATGCTTTTTTCATATTTTGATGCATTCAATACCTGCTTTTTAATCAGCACTTTTTCCTGTGCTGTTGCCATTATTTGTTTCTTAGTTTCTATTTCTGCCGACATGGTGACACGCCTCCTCGATAATGTTCCAGGGTAATGCCCCGTCGAAATATGTAGGTATAAGTTGTTGTGTGTTTTGGCTGAACATATATTTTGCGCGTGAAACATAAATATTGCCGAAAGGGGTAAGGCAAGCTAAAAGCTGTGCTGCACCAAAGGCAGACAGTGCCTGTGGGATATTTTCCTTAGGTAACATATCGTTATTGAATGGTTTTCTTTGCCATAAATGACCGAGTGTTATTGCAATCGTAGGGAATGCTTCCCAATTATTTGATAATAAACTGGGTAATATTCGGGTATTTTCATTCGGCATCTTTAATGCATATTTTTCAATCAAATTTTGATTGTGTTGCTGCTGCAATTTTGCAGGTAATTGATGATAAATGGGGAGATTAAATTCATCATGAAAGTAATTCCCCGGTGCTAAAAAAATATTTTTTTGGTCAATAAGAAGCTTATTTAGTAATAACATCTAAATTATTCTCAGCGATTTCATCAGATTGTTTTTTATTTGATTGCCGTTTCAGGATAAAAGCTAATAAGCTAAAGAGAAAAACAATCACGACAAAAATAGTCCCTATTAATATAGGCTGAAAACTACTCTCTGATGTCGATTTTAATTGGTATTGAAGTGGTGGACGATTAATAACAACAACCGAGACATTATCGTAAGTTGTTTCTGAAAAACTACTATTTAAAAATAGTTTTATTTTGCTCATCATCATTTTGGGGTCTTCATTTCCCGAGTAAGTCACTAGACTGGAGACTTTTTGTATTGGCTTTGCCGTACCATTGCCATTTAATGGGTAACTAACATGCACCCTTGCATTGACTACGTCGGGAATGGATAACAAGGATTGTTCTAAACGTTGCTCAATTAAAGATAACAAACGGGTTCGCTCCGCTTGTGGTGAGGCAACGAGTGAATCACCTGGAAATGCCTGAATAATCTCAACAGGGTCTTTCGAGGGGAGGTTATATTTTTGCAGTAAATCAACGGCAATGACAAAATTATCACTTGAGACACGGATGGCATCCCCGCTTTTATTATCGTGCTTACGGGTCGCATCTACGCCGTGTGCCTGTAATATTGCAAGAACTTCATTACTTTGTCTTTGGCTTAAGTTACTGAGCAATAATTGATTATCACAGCCTAATAACAAACCAACAAAACCGACTAATAATATTTTTTTTAAAATGTTCATAAGTTATTGGGCTTTTAAGACGACATCAATGGCCGAAACACTTTTATGAGTAAGCGTGCTGATTGTGCTCATCGCAAGGTTATAATTACCGACTTGGTTTTGAATTTTAAGTAACTCCGCGGGGTTGCTGACATCAATATTATTCGCCTTATTGATTAAGTCCGCTTTTTCACTTCCAACAGCCACAGTATATTCCGCAAATAATTGCCTCACTTTGTCTTCAAATGAGCCCATAGGTACTGCTGTTGTGATACCGTTGTCAATTTGGAAAAGAGCTGAAGATGTAATTGGGCTAATCATAAAAATATCCTATAAAAGAGAGCACCCGTTTATAGGGTGCTTAGTTAAATATTAAACGTTACGAATAATTACTTGGGCAGCATCTTTAATTGATTTCATAACATTGCTCTGTAATTGACGAGCCATATTATAGTTTCCACTCAGTGTGGTAATTTTTCCAAGTACTAATGGGTTATCAACTTCAACATTTGGGTTATCCAACGTATCTTTTAATTGATCTGCAAGAACTTTAGTTCGTGCGCTTATGCCCGCTGATGCACGATACATCATCCCCCATTTACTATCTATGGCATCAGGAGATTCAAATTTAGAGCTATCCCATTCACCTGTACTAACTGTTGTATTACTCGGGCCAGCTGTCGTACCCATGCCAATTGTTGCCATGATATTATCCTCATTGTTTACTGATTAAAGTGTTTTTGGATTAAATTTCCAATGGTTATTACCTAATAAAATATAACCATCTTCGTTTGTAATAAATGATTGATCTGCTAATTCATTATTAGCTAATGATATTGAGAACTGAATTTGTCGCTCCCCCCATTGCTGGTTAAATGAATTAACGAAGTTAATTAATGAGATAGTTTGCTTATCATTTAAACTATCTTTAATAATAAATATAGATTTATTATTTTTAGTGATTTTATGCCATTTTACGTGACTTTCTGTTAATCCTAGCTCGGCATTTTTTAGTAATTCATCGATATTGATAGTATGTGTAGTATAGTTTTTATAGCAACTAAAGTTACTGGAAAATATCTTGTTAAAAAGATCATTGTTTTTTACTGTTTGCTGATTAGATAATGACTTAATCACTGGGTGACAGGGGTCAGTAATATCAACTTTTAATAAATTAGATATTTCATTTGAAATTTTATTTTCTATCTCATTTTCTAATTGTCGGCGGATCTTGATGGAAAAATTGTTGCGAAATTTTGTCTTTAACAATTGTTGCATTGCCCAATCATAATCACGTTGAGATTGTACTAATATAAGGGCAGCATTTTTATCATCTTTGGTCACAACAATTTTTTGTGTACTGCCGATAAGCATTTTTTCAATAGACTGCAATTGGATATCTTTTTGTAAATGAGAATTTTTAGGAAGAAAGAGATAACCAACAAGAATGCACGCGAATAATGATAGACCTGCAAAGAATTTATAGTTGTATGGCGATTTATTAAATTTATTATGATTTTTTTCTGTTTTAATAGGTTGGTGTTGCTCCTCTTTAGACATTAGCGACGTATTCCAAGGCGTATCAATTTCTTTAAGCATAAATGGAAATAGCTCTTTTAAAACAATTTCTTGTAGATTAATTAAGATGATCTCACTTTGGTTTTTTTTGTGTAGGTCGATGGCAATTTGGCCTTCATGGGAAATAATAGAGAAAGTAAAAGCGTCTTGATGGCTAGGTATTGAGTAGCCAGTAAAACCCTCATCCGTTACGTTAGCCTTATATGTATCTTCCTCACCAATAATAATCAAATTGGCATTTAAATTAATTATTATTTCATGGTCATGCATTTCACCATTCATGATTTTCATCACGTAAGTCTGATTATGGATATCTGTCACGTATATAATCTCTTTAAAAATAAGTTGAGTGTATTAAACAGAATAAAAAAATCACTGTCAGCTGAATTAGTCTTATTCCTTATGACTAGGGAATCATTTTTTTAAGTGCAAAGTATTCCTTTTTATTCCATTGAGTTTGTTGGGCATATATTTCAAGCTACTTTTTGAAAAAATACATAGATAGGGCTTATATATCATGACAAAGAAAGATATTGCTGCGCTGTTAGAAAATAGAAACTTCTGTTTTTCTTTGCAGGATAAGTTAGTTTTGGCAGTACCAGGTGATAGCGCAACGGCGTTTTTTTATAAATCGCCATATTCAAATTTAAATATTTCATTTGATCAATCATCTATATTTATTGCCAATGATAATGTGTTAGAGAGCAATGAAAACCCATGCTGGGAGCTCTATTCAATAGCATTGTCAGAGTTGATTGAGATTCTTGCGGTGATTGATACGGCGATGGGGCAGTCATTTCTTTCAAAGAAGGAAGTTTGCAGCTTAAACGAACAAGTCACACAAGAATTTATTTCATTGGATGAAGAGCTTTCTACCAGTGTCTCAATGAGAAATGTTGTTATCGATTTGGTTATAAGAATACACCCGTTATTTAACTGTTGGTGCAATGTATTACGTAAATATGAAGCTTACGGAATGATGCGTTTTATTTTGGAAGCTGCACAGAGTGATAAGAATGCCAATATCAATCAGCTTTGTGCTCGCTATGGTGTATCAGCGTCTTATTTTAGACAACTTTATCGAGAAAACTTTAATAAAACAGCAAAGCGTAAAATTATGAGTGTTCGTATGGCGAATGCAATTCTACAGCTAATTGAGAGTGAAAGTTCAATTTTAGATGTTGGGTTAGAAGCAGGATATTGCTCAGCCTCTCATTTCACCAATGATATCAAAAAAGAACTGGGGTTAACGCCTTCAGAAATAAGACATCTTGGAGCAAATTTATATGAGCAGTAAAAGAAAAGGGGCAATATTACTAACACTCCTTTTGCTGAATTCTAATGTTTACGCGGCTCAGTCTGAAATATTTATTGCAGAGCCTGTGGCACAAGAAAGAAATCATGAAACTTTTGTCGCAAATAATATTGCGGTGGGTAAGGTTTTTGAGGCTGTGGCTGAACAGTTAAATAAACCCATTATCTTAAGTAAATTAGCGGCTCAGAAAAAAGTCACAGGTAATTTTAATCTGGCGAATGCAGATGAAATGTTTAAAGCCCTGACACGGCGTATTGCGCTAGTGTGGTATGACGATGGCGCCAGTATTTATGTTTATGATAATAGTGAAATGCGCAGCGTCATTGTGCCAACGCATCGAGTGAGCAGCGGACAAGTGCTGAGCTATATTCAGCGCAATGGGATTTATGATGAACGATTTCCAGTGCGTTCTCAAGGTGCTGATAACTTATTATTTGTTTCAGGCCCTCCGCTGTATGTTGAGTTGATCAAAGCTGCCACGCTGTACCTCGAAAAGCAGTTAAAGCAAGAAGAGTCAACCAGCAGTGAGGTGGCTGTGATTTCATTGAAACATGCCTCTGTTACTGACCGTACATATTCATCCCGTGGTCAGAGCACAACAGTGCCAGGCATGCTGACTGTTATTAGTACATTATTTAAAGATAGCGGTAATACCGTAGAGGAAACCGTTAATATTCAGCCTGCAAAACTTAATGTATCAGGGGATTCAATCGATGAATTGATGGATGCGCCGATAGGTGAAGAAAAGCAGGAAAAAAAGCAGGTTATTGTTAATCGTTCATCGGGTAAAAATGCACTTTCATTAGTGGCTCATCCTGACAGTAATAGCTTAATTGTTAAGGGTAGCCAAGAACAAATTAACTATGTAAAACAGCTAGTTCGTACACTGGATGTGCGCCGACGCCAAGTTGAGCTTTCATTGTGGATTATCGATATTACCCGTTCTGAGTTAGATAACTTAGGTGTTAGCTGGGAAGTAGGGACATTTAAAGCGGGTCGAGGGGCAATTGCTTTTAACCGTAGTACACTGTCGAATAGCCAAGAGTTTTTACTGCAAATTGATGCACTTAGCAAAAAAGGCAATGGGCATATCGTATCCCGCCCTGTCTTACTGACACAAGAAAATATCCCCGCGTTGTTTGATAACAACACTAGTTTTTACGCCAAATTACAAGGCGAGCGTATTGCGACGTTGGAGCAAGTCACTTATGGCACCATGATCAGCGTCATGCCGCGTATTTCAGCGGGCCATCAAGTTGAAATGGAAGTCAATATTGAAGATGGTGCCCAAAGCCATGGCAGTGATGGCAAGGCTTCCAGCGTTGAAGGGTTACCGTCTATTAATCGTACCAGTATTAATACGGTTGCACGAATTGCGAAAGACAGCAGTTTACTGATAGGTGGCTATACTCGCGAACAATACATTGAAAATGAAAGTAAAATTCCTGGATTAGGTGATATTCCTTGGATTGGCGGATTATTTAGTAGCACTTCAGTTAACCAGCAGAAAATGGTACGCCTATTCCTTATTCAGCCGCGTTTATTGGATGAAAATGAAGCGTGGGATGGCCGCCAATTCTCAGAAAAAATGCGTATCACTCAGCGTGATAGCCAGTTGCACGGCACGGTACAGTTTTTACAGCAATATATGAGTGAATCATGGCAATAACGCCAATGAATTACAGCAACCGGTTTTTATCCAACACTCAGGATAAAAGCCGTGCATCATCAAAGAGCAATAGTGATGATGGCGACGAGGTTGCCCGTGGTTTAGGGGTTATTGATAGCAGCAGTGAATACGCGTCAATGGCTATGTTGGCCGCGAGTCATGTGCGCCGAGGGAGCTCTCGAAAGGCACCTGAAGAGGAATGGACACGTTTTTCTGAACGCATTTTAGACAATGATGCCGATGAGAAAGTGATGAAAATCGAGGGGTTGCTAAATAAGCAGCTTATGACACCGCAGCAATTACGTGCATTATTGTTGCAGTTTTTCCCAGACCCCAGTGATTTATTAATGGCGCTTGCAACATTAATTCATCGCAGAAAGCTAAAGCAGGAACAAATTGATAACCTTGAGACACTGAATGAGCATCTTTTAAATGATGAAAATGCGCGAAAAGCTCAAGCTGGGGCGAATGTCGCGTTATTAGCTAAGGCATTTGCTGAAAAACTAAAACAAAGTGCTGGGAACTTGAGAGCCGTTTATCGTGAGTTTATTAGCTATGACGGCCCAGTCGTTTATTTATATGAGCAGTGGGTTGAAGAGTTAGAGTTTCAAGAACGTGAAAATATGATGCGTTATTTAGCTCGTGCATTAGCGTGTGATTTGCAGGCATTACCGTTGGGGGATATCAATGTTAGCGAATTCGGTAATTTTTTTATTCGAGTTGGGCGGCTAAGGGAATTACAGTCACTTGACTATATCTTTAGTCAGCAATTTTTTCTATCAACATGTTTTCAAAACAGCACTGACATTAATAAGCCGATATTGGAAAAATCACTGAGCCAAGTTTTTACCGGCGGGATCCGTGGGCAAATAATATTTGAAGAAAAAATCATTTCTTTTATTAATAAAGAACTCCGTATTGCTCATACCGAAATACGTGCTCAATTTTTTCAGTTATTACTGTTGGCATTTTCCATGATCCCTGTCGCTATTTTTCCTTCATTGGAAGATAGAGATGAATTATTGTCATTTTTAAAAATACAGATGAATGACATTGTGGCTAAAGAACAACAGCAAAGAAATAAATAGGAAATTTATCATTCTATGAAAAATATAACAGGGTTTTTATTACAGATCCGACAGCGACCTGAATTAATGGTATTGGTGATTATGGTGATGGTTATCGCCATGTTAATTATTCCATTACCAACAGTTTTGGTCGATTTATTAATTGGTCTGAATATTATGATTTCAGTCCTTATTTTTATGAGCTCTTTTTATATTACTCGAGTACTGAATTTTCAGTCGTTTCCATCCATCCTATTAATCAGTACATTGTTTAGATTGGCCTTATCAATTAGTACAAGCCGTTTAATTCTATTAGAAGCCGATGCCGGCGATATTATTGCCACGTTTGGCGAGTTCGTTATTCAAGATAACCTCGTTGTGGGGATGGTCGTGTTTGCCATTGTGACAATTGTGCAATTCATTGTTATCACAAAAGGTTCTGAGCGTATTGCGGAAGTGGCTGCGCGGTTTTCTCTTGATGCAATGCCGGGCAAACAAATGAGTATTGATGCTGATTTACGTGCGGGTGTGATTGATGAAGCTACCGTGAAAGAAAAGCGGGGAGACCTCGAAAAAGAGAGCCAGTTATTTGGTTCCTTTGATGGCGCCATGAAGTTTATCAAAGGTGATGCCATTGCGGGTATTGTGATCATTTTTGTTAACTTAATCGGTGGCATCTCTGTCGGTACTGCACAACAAGGTATGGATGTTTCGACAGCGCTAAATACGTTTTCGCTGTTAACGATAGGCGATGGTTTAGTTGCTCAAATTCCTGCATTACTGATTTCGATTAGTGCGGGCTTCATTGTGACGCGTGTCGGGGGAAATGATAAAAATTTGGGTGAAAATATTGTTTCTGAATTATTTGCTAATGATTTTACGATATTAATTACCGCTTTGATTGTACTTTTTATGGGGTTTTTACCCGGGTTTCCAACGACGATTTTTCTATTTCTTTCCGCATTGCTGATTGGGCTTTTTGCCGTACGTTACTATAAAAAGCGTAAGACAATGACCACTGAAAAACAACAAGAAATAGAAAGCGTCACATCAGAAGCGACAGAGGGGGAAACACAACGCGTTAACCAAGATTTTATTGACGAATATATCCCAGAGACACTTCCCATTATTATTTCAGTGAATCAAGTATATAAAGAACATTTGGAAGAAAATAATTTTCTATCTCGTATGAAGAAAGATGTTTTTATTCGTTATGGCTATCGAATCCCTGATATTGCAATAAATTACTCACCGATCATTGAAGAAAACAAAATAGTCATATTAATTAATGAAATAAAGGCAGGGGAATATGACATTTGCTTTTATGGGCACCGGTTATTGTCAAATACAGATGAATTGAAATACCTTGGCATTGATTTAACTGAGTATGCGGATGAGTATGGCTCAAAAAATATTTGGTTTGATAATAAAGACAAAGAAAATATTGAGCAGCTAGGGTTGTATTCTCGCGATGATGTTTCAGAAATGATTGATTGTGTTAGCACACTTTTGCTGCGCCATATTAATGAATTTTTTGGTATTCAAGAAACCAAAAATTTACTTGATGACCTAGATAGTAAATATCCTGAATTACTCAAAGAGTGTTATCGCCATGCCACTGTGCAGAAAGTCACAGAAGTTTTCCAACGTTTATTGATGGAAAAAATTTCAGTGCGAAATATGAAATTAATTATTGAAATTTTAGTGCAGTGGGTGCCGAAAGAAAAAGACAGTTTGATGCTTGTTGAGCACATTCGCAGTGGGATGGCGAGGTATATCTCATCAAGATTTGCAGTAGATGGGCGCCTCAATGTTTTAATGATTAATTCAGAGTTTGAAGACACTATTCGCCAAGGTATTCGTCAATCATCGGGTGGTGTGTATTTACACCTTGAGCCAGAAGCAAGTAATGCCTTAATTCAATCCGCGGAGCTGGCGTTAGAGAACAGTTATTTATCAATCAGGGACATCAATGTGCTCGTTCCTGTTGATATCCGCCGTTTTGTAAAAAAAATATTAGAAGGACGTTTCCCTGAGCTAGAGGTTCTCTCTTTTAATGAGATTTCAGACACAATAAAAGTCAATGTAATTAAAACCATTTAAATAAGGAATATAATATGAAATACCGTTTTATCGAAGTGCTAAACGAATACTTAAGTGTCATGGGGCGCAATGATTTAATTAATAGCCAACTGGATTGCCATTCAAATATTCAGTTAGAAATGAATGATTCGCCTGCAATTAATATTGACCTCTCTTCGGATGATATCATTATTTGGTGTAATTTATTGCCATGCAATTATAGCCTTCTCGATTCCGTGAGTGCTTTATTATTAAAATCCATTATTGAATATCCGCCACGTAATTTTCAACCAGGTCAACCCGCGTTGAACCTTGTTGAGGATGAATTGATTTTATCTGCGGTATTGAAACCAGCTTCATTGAATGAAATGTCACTATTTTCAGATAGCTTTGAAGAATTTTTTGAACGCGCAATTGAATTACGCCAATTATTATCCGCTTAAATGATGAAATTTTTCGATACGTGCGCACATCCTGTGCGCATTCATGGGAGCCTGATTGAAGCGCCATTACAGGGTGTTTTTATCGGTGAAATCTGCTTTATCGAGCAGTCGATTTCGAATACTCACATTATTGCAAAAGCGCAGGTTGTGGGCTTTAAAGAAGGGCTCGCTGTGCTGAGTTTGATTGGTCGCATTCAAGGATTAACCCGTGAAGTGGTTATCAGGCCTAGTGGCTATCCTTTTGTTTTTCCTGTTGGTGAGCACCTTGCGGGCAAAATTTTTGATGCAGCTGGGGAAGAGGTGGGGCGGCTAACTGAAGATGAAAATGAGGTTACGCACATTGATAACCGATTACAACGTATTGATAATCCACCTGTTAGTGTCACTAAAAGGCAACCAATAGATCAACCCCTGTTTACAGGTGTTCGAGCGATTGATGGGTTGTTAACCTGTGGTCAAGGGCAGCGTATTGGTATTTTTGCCGCTGCGGGAAGCGGGAAAACCTCTTTGATGAATATGATCATTAATCAAGCCGAGGCAGATATCCATGTGGTGGCGCTAATCGGTGAGCGTGGCCGTGAAGTTATTGAATTTATTGAGGAGTTGAAAGCTTCACCTCAGGCTGAGCATACAATTTTAGTGTATGCCACGTCAGATAGCCCGCCAGTTGAACGGTGTAATGCGGCATTATTGGCAACGACGATTGCGGAATATTACCGTGATGAAGGGAAAAACGTTCTGCTCTATGTGGATTCAATGACGCGTTATGCAAGGGCCTTACGTGATGTGGCATTGGCGACAGGGGAACTACCTGCAAGGCGGGGTTATCCTGCTTCTGTATTTGAACAATTACCTCTGTTACTCGAGCGCCCAGGGCGCCTCAAGAATGGGTCAATCACCGCTTTTTATACTGTGTTATTAGAAAGTGAAGATGAAGCTGATCCGATAGGTGATGAGATACGCTCTATTTTGGATGGTCATATTTACCTTAGCCAGAAATTGGCAGGTCGCGGTCATTATCCTGCCATTGATGTTTTAAACAGTATTAGCCGTGTGTTTTCTAAAGTCACGCAACCTGCGCATCAACAATCGGCGGCTCGGGTTCGTGAGATGTTAGGCAGGCTTGAACAACTCCAGTTGTATCTTGACCTCGGTGAATACCAGCGTGGGGAAAATACAGATAACGATGAAGCATTAAACAAACAAGCCGCAATTGAGCTTTTTTTAAGACAGGGTATGACGGAGAGCCAATCTATTGAAATATTGATAAATGACTTAAATCAGTTGGCGTCATGAGTGTCAAAAATTTATTGCAATTAGTTGAACGTCGCTTAGACAAAACACGCTATGAACAGGGGCAACTTAATTCGCAAATTAGTGCGCTACAAAGTGCTTCTCAAGATATGAGAGATCGTATCCTGATTTTATCTGAGCAGGTCGCTTTATATGAAAAATCCCAAGAGCTAAGCCCGATTGCTTTTTGGGAACGCCAAAGACTGAAAGCGGCAGTACTCGGTGATATCGCCCAGTTTGAATATGAAATTGACGCCATGTCGACCCAAATAGAGAAATATCAACTCTTGGCTAAGCAAATGGCAATGCAAGCACGAGTGTTACACAGTAAGTGTGAAAAATTCCAAAAATATCTTAAACAGCAATCGAACACTCGGCGTTTAAAATTAGAGCAGCAACAGCATACTGAAATAGAGGAGCTCTTCGTTCATGTCCGCAATAAAATCACCTAAGAGTGAAATAGTTATAAATTCTTCCGATATAGGGATAATAAAACCCTCGGATGAAACAATATTGGGTTATGCCCTAATAAATAAAAAGGAAGATAAAAATAATAGCTTACAAATGATGGCTAAAAAAATAATCACGAGTTTGAGCAAAAATAAAATGCCATCAAGTGTATCACAGAATATTTCTATTCAGCCAAGTGAAATTGAAACAGGTATTACACCAAAAGAAACCCTGAGAAATAATTGTCTACAGGAAAGTATTCTTTATCCAAATAAGGAAATTAATGACTCAGTTATAAGACCGAATTTTTTTGTATCACCTAATAGTCAGGACACAAACTTTATTGATTTAAATAATGTGAATTTATTTTTTTCTAATATAAAAGATACCTCTGATAATATTCAGTTATCTAAAGGGAATGAGCTTGTTTTTCTCCAAAATGAGGTTGTTGAGATAAATGATATTCAAACAACTTATGATGATACACCGGCAGGTGAAAAAGTAACCGCGCAACATGAGTTTGATGATGAGTTTCCATTGGTGAATTTCAACGGGGGAATGGTGATCCCATTACGCGATAACACTTTGCCAGCAAAACCATTATTAAGCCTCAGTAATACAGGCGTTATACCTGAAAATACGCCGCTAAGTTTTGGCATGATTGATGGTCAACATCTTGATAGTAAAAAGTTATCCTATATGGAAACTCGTAATTACCATACGGTAAATATCGCGTTGAATAGCCATCAAGAAACTGTGTTTAATCATGTTCAATCTGAGCTGCATCATCTGACAAATAACCCTCGTGAAACAGTGAATATAGATTCTGGTCATGGCAAAGAAAATGTCTTGCTTGATGGCGAAAATCCCTATTTTTCGGATAAAAAAGCATACAGTGAGCAACTGCCATTGAGCCAAATATTGGCTGATTTTGGACAAGATGTGACGAAAAATGAGAAAAAAGCACCTGTTTTACAAGAGATGGCAGATATTGAAGACGTTAATATCATTCAGAATCGTTCACCACAACTTGATGTGGTTGGTGAAGTGTATCGGGAAGCTCAGACTACGCCGTTACGAGGTGCAACAACTCAGCCTCAGAGTACCATTCAAACGGTTGAGCATAACGTGGTTTCTCATTTGGTGCTTGCAAATGAACATGAGCCAAGAACATTAACGTACACGTTCCACCAATGGAAAAATGCGCCATCCGTCACATTTGAACTGGCGACTAAAACTGAATTAATTGCAATCACTCAGAATCGAGAGGTGCAAGAAACCTTAAAAGAAAATAAGCACTTACTAAATAGTGAACACGATGTTTATTTTCGACAAGAACAGCATCAAGAACGTGGGCAACATCACCAGCAGCAGGAACATAATCAACAAGAAGAAGATTAAGTATGTTGAAAATAAGGCGAATTAGCCAACGTGAAACACAACTAAAAGCTTGGGAGAAGCAATACCAAGCAACTGCAATTCTTAATAAAGATAATGTCGAAAAGCGTTATTTTAATGTGTGTTTAAAAAACGATAACCAGCAAATTCAAATAAAGATTGATGTGCATGGTTGGTGCCAACACCGTTGGCCTCATTTAGCGCATTATGCTTGGGAAGCGGTAGATGATCAAAGCGTGTGTGAAATATTTGAATTTGAAAACCACAATAAATCTTTTTTTACCACTCAGCTTTATTGCCATTCAGTGGATATTGTTAATCACAATAAGATTGAAAGGTTTGGTTTATCTGTATTCGAAAATCAACTTGGCACGGTATTGATAGATGCGCCATTTGAAGGGCTACCCACTCGAAATATTGCACATTATTCCTATGACAATCTATTACTTTCTATGGATTGGGTTTTAGGGCACAGCATTATCAGCGCGTCGCTATTAAGTTCTTTAGCGTTAGGTGATGTGCTGTGCATCCAACAATTAACCTTGAACATGAAAATTGCTGGGCAATTATTCGCACGCTTTCAAAAACAAGAAGAGGGACTATTTATGATTGAAGAACTGATTTCAACAGAAAATGACGAAAATAATATTCAATCTACAAAAGATTACCAAAATGAAATGGTACGCCCATTTAATATTAACGAAATGACTATTCAACTGAGCTTTGTGTTAGGAAGTACGGATATTAAAGTTAACGAGTTGAGTAATATACAGTTGGGCTCTGTTTTTTCAATTGGTGAAAATAAAGAGCGAGAAGTGAAAGTCTATGCTAATAAACAGTTAATTGCGGAAGGTGAATTAACTTATATTGGGGATGGCGATGAATTAGGTTTGGAAATTACTCGCATTATTAGCCTTGGTGATAAAAGAGTTTAATATGCCAACTGTTCCACAAGAAATTCCATTATTAGCAATAATTGCATTTTCCACATTACTTCCTTTTGTGATTGCAGCAGGAACCTGCTATTTAAAAATATCCATTGTATTAGTTATGGTACGTAATGCGATGGGAGTACAACAAGTGCCTTCAACGATGGTATTAAATGCCATTGCTTTATTGTTATCTATTTTCGTCATGATGCCAGTTTTGCAAGATGTGAATAATTATATGCGTCAAGAAAGTGTAGATTTTAGCAATATAGACTCTATTGATCATTTTGTGGATGACGGGTTAGGGCGTTATAAAACTTACTTACAGAAATACTCAGACCCACAGTTAGTGACTTTTTTTGAGTCCATTCAGCAAGGGCGTAGTGAGGAAGAAATTAGTGCGGATGGCACGGTGCCAACACTTTTTTCATTATTACCCGCCTATGCACTCAGTGAGATTAAGTCTGCTTTTCAAATTGGTTTTTATATTTATTTGCCCTTCGTTGTTATCGACTTAGTGATCTCCAGTATTTTGCTTGCACTTGGGATGATGATGATGAGCCCCGTTACAATATCAGTACCCGTAAAACTGATCCTCTTTGTGGCAATTGATGGCTGGACGCTGATTTCTAAAGGGCTTGTGATGCAATATTTTGAATTAGCACAACATTGACGTGAGGTAATAAGATGGATGAGATTGTCTATGCCAGTAATAAAGCGATGTTATTGATTGTTATTTTATCGGCTATCCCTGTCATTGTTGCTACGGTTGTTGGGTTATTAGTGGGACTAATTCAAACCGTCACGCAGCTCCAAGAACAGACTTTACCTTTTGGTGTGAAGTTATTAGCGGTATTTGGTTCTTTATTTATGATCTCTGGTTGGCTAGCCGATAAAGTGATGAATTACGCTATTGAGGTAATTACAACTGCCATTCCCGCGGTGGGGCTATTTTAATGAGTCAGGAGTTTATTTCGCTGGCGTCATATTTATTTTTTCTCTTTCAACAGGGACTGATTAAATTAGCACTAGCGTGGTTACGAATTGCCCCTGTGATGTTTTTTTTGCCTTTTTTAAGTAACAAGTTACTGAATAGCGGGATAATAAAAAACTGTGTGGTCGTGTATTTGGCTTTAGGTTTATGGCCATTTTTTTCCACAGCAGAAGTTCAGTGGGAACGCATTGGATTAGTTGAAATTTTTCTTTATGAAATCACTATTGGCTTAGTGCTTGCCTTCATACTGGGTTTACCTTTTATGATAGCGAATATCATCGGGGAGTTAATCGATACTCAACGAGGGGAAACCATTAGTAGCATTGTCGACCCTGCAAGTGGCGCAGAAGCATCGGAACTTGCTGTTTTCTTGAGTTATATCGTGTGTATGGTTTTTTTGGCCCAAGGTGGTATGTACCAACTCTCAACGATTTTTGCACAAAGCTATCATTTATTACCTTTGGGGCAGGGGTTTTCTTCATTTAATAGCTTATCCCTAGGTGAATGGGTAAATAATATGGTTGTAAAAGGTGTTATTTTAGCTGCACCCATCATTGTGACATTGTTTATTACTGAAGTCGCTTTAGGGCTATATTCTCGATTTTGCCCACAATTAAATGCGTTTTCATTATCTTTAGCAATAAAGTCGACGATTGCATTTATTGTATTTTTACTTTATTTCCAGAATGAAGTGCCTGACATTTTGGTCAATATGATTTCATTGTCACCACTATCACGAGTGTTCCTCTCAACGTAATAAATTTTAATATAGGGGAAAGCGATGGCAGAGAAAACAGAAAAACCAACCGACAAAAAAATAAAAGATTCAGCAAAAAAAGGGCAGAGCTATAAAAGTAAAGATTCGGTAGCGGCTATTGTGCTTATTGTGAGTGCTTTTGTTTTTGATGGAATAACAAATTTAAATGATTTAGCTATATTAACGAAAAAAATATTAATTTCACCAACGAATATTCATATAGACACGCTATTGTGGGAGTTTTTTTCTATTTTCATCCGTGTGCTATTGCCTATTTTATTAGCCTGCTTTTTAGCAGGAACATTGGTTTCTTTATTACAAAGTCGATTTAGGTTAGCTACTGAAGCAGTAAAAATTGATGTTACGAAACTTAACCCAATTGCGGGGTTTAAAAAAATATTTTCGCTTAATTCACTAAAGGAATTAGTGAAAGCATTTTTATATTTACTTGTTTTTGCAATATCCGCAGGTATATTTTTTTACCTCTGGCGGCACGAGATTTTTATGCTTTATCGTACAGCACTCGATGGCATGATCAGACAATGGGCGAGTCTATCAACGACGTTTATTATCGTTTTTTTAGCCGTTGCATTATTGATAATAGTCATCGATATGGTTACTGAATTTTTCTTGTTTATTAAAAACTTGAAGATGGAAAAACAAGAGGTTAAAAAAGAGTATAAGGATAACGAAGGGGACCCTCACATTAAAAGTGCGCGTCGAGGCCTGCATCAAGAGTTATTATCTGAGGAGGTGAAATCAAACGTCCGTAACTCAACGTTTGTGATGGCCAATCCAACCCATATTGCATTATTAATCTATTATGACCCTGATATTGCACCACTTCCTTTTTTATTTTCTAAAAGCCGTGGGCTACAAGCAAAAGCCATTATTAAATATGCAGAAAAGCAGGGTGTTCCTGTTGTTAGAGATATTCCATTAGCAAGAAAAATATGGCGATCTTATAAAAAAGACCGGTTTATTGATGAAACCGGATTAGAAGAAATAATGAATATTGTTTCGTGGCTAATTCGCGTTGAACTTATTCGCATGGGAGTAGACGTTGATAGTTTGCTTGAAGAAGAAATTGATAAATAGACGACTAATTTATAAAGCCAGATGAATAATAAATATAATTCAATAAATAAAATCGTTTTTTTAAAGCGAAGGTTTTTTTGATTAATTATGATGAAAAAAGTTTATTTTTTCATCATATATTAAATTTTAACGTAAAGGTAAATATATGAATAATACGCAGCACTTAGAGGGGCAAAATGTCGATATGGAAGCATTGCTCGGAAATATTACGACTGCTCTGATGGAAGGTTCGACTTATAAAGATATTCATGGGATCCCACAAAGCACAATGGATGGCATTTATTCCTATGCTTATGAATTTTATCAGCAGGGTAAATTAAAAGAGGCAGAAACCTTTTTTCGTTTTTTAAGTATCTATGATTTTTATAACACAGATTATGTCATGGGATTGGCGGCAGTATATCAATTGACTAAGCGTTATGAAAAAGCGACGGAATTATATGCCTTGGCGTTTGTGCTAGCTAAAGATGATTATCGACCTTTATTCCATGCGGGGCAGTGTAATTTAATGATGAAAAAAGCCAGTGCAGCGCTTCATTGTTTTGAGAGTGTTTTAGAAAGCAGTGCTGACGCGGATTTACAGAAAAAATCACAGGCTTATCTTACGGCGTTAAAAAATAATGTCGAAAAAACGGTTTCTGAACCGAGTAACGATAAAGCTTAAAAGGAGAGAATATGTCTCATGTTACAGGCTCCAGTACAGATAGCCGTATCCAGAATATCCACCAGTTTTTGCAAGGTAGCAACCCACTAGGTATTGCGGAGGATAGTGCCAAAGCGTTACTCGCTTTAGAAGAAGCATGTGGGGAGTTAGCGTCGAATGAGCAGGTAAGGCGTTACCGTAATGAAAGTAGTATGCCTAAACTCACTCACCCTAAAATGACGCGAGCGGCTATTCCAGCGCGAGCTCAAGCAGAAGTGAAACAGGAAACAAAATTTAATGCGAATGCGACACTGATTGAAGCATTTGCATCAATACGCCAATTACTCCATGACGGAAATATTAACGCACTTAATAGTCGTTTACAGCTAATCAACTTTGAGTCTGAATCATTACGCAATAAAGGAAGTCAGTTATTGGAGAGTTTTTCTCAAAGCACGTTGAAGCTAGCTGAATTAACGAACACGGTCGAGGCAAAACAAAAAGAGATAGCCGTTGCGCATGAGCAGCTTATAACGATAGATACAGCACTGACTAAAACAGAAAATGATCTGCAATCCAATGGTACACAGTTACAAACAGTACAAATACAATTGGATGAAGTCGAGCAGTTAATGACACTTGTCCCAACCCCGCCGATTACCTTGGAAGATAAGGCAACGTCTAGAGATCTACTGAGAACAAAAAATGAATTATCTTTTTCATTGACGCAGTTAACCAACGAGATTCAGCAACTTTCTTCATTGAAAGGGCAGCTTACTGAACAACGTGTGGCACTAAATCAAAAGATTGCTATTTCTGATGCTGAACTCGTCAACACTCTAAACCTTTCTGTCGATGTGGCCAAAGAATCCTCAAGTCATAGAGAAAATCTGAATACGTTTATTGATGAGGCACCGCGTCCGACAGAAGTTGATGGTGAGAAGTGGGAAAACACCTTAGCGCTGTTAACGATGCTGACGGCACAATTGAAAAAAGCAATGAATGAAGATTCATTGCGCAATATGAAAGAGCAAGAGGAAACGATGATGAAAATCAATGAAGCCTCTCGTAAAGACTCTGATAAAAAAGCGAAAGAAGCTGCGGAAGCGGAACGTAAAGCGGCGGATGCAAATAAAGCGGCATCTTGCGCCAGCAAAATTTTTAGCTATGTGATGTTAGCGGTTTCAGTTATTGCCACGGTCGCAACCTTTGGGGCGGCTTCCCCTTTAATGCTCGCTGTTGCAGCTGTGGGTATTGCTATCTCCGTTGCGGATATTGTGTTGGAGGAAACAGGGCATGGAAGTTTGATGCAGATGCTGGCGAATGAAATCTCTGTGGGTGTCACCAATATGCTAGTGAGCTTTGGCATGGATGAAGATAAAGCGAAACAAATCGGTAGCATTGTTGGCATGATTGTTGCCGCTATTGCTTTCTTAGCAATCTCTTTATTTTCAATGGGTTCAATGCTTAAAAATCTGGCGAGTACAGTTAAAAATGCAGCTCAATTGCTTCTAAAAAATGTGGGGAGTTTGCTGAAAAATACCATTAAAGCAATGCCAAAGAGTTTATTGAATGCGTTAGGAAATATAGGTAGCAAGGGAATGAAGGTCGGCGATTCTGTGGCTGACAACGTCGATAATATGGCGAAACTGACTAAATTCGCCAAGCTTGCAGACAAACTTGATGATGTTGAGGATTTGGCAACAACGGTAAATCAAGTGACCAATAATGTTAATAAATCCTCTCATTTAGTGTCGATTGGCGGGCAAATGGTGAATGTCGGGGATTCGGTTGCTGACAGTGCAACAAGTGCGGCAAAACTGACTAAGTTCGCCAAGCTAGCAGACAAATTTGATGATGTTGAGGATTGGGCGAGCACTGCAAACCAAGTGACCAACAATGTTAATAAATCCTCTAATTTAGTATCGATTGGCGGGCAAATGGTGAATGTCGGGGATTCCGTCGCTGACAGTGCAACAAATGCGGCAAAACTGACTAAGTTCGCCAAGCTAGCAGACAAATTTGATGATGTAAAAGACGTATCTAAAACAGTTAACCAAGTAGCAAATAATACGGATGATGCGACTGAGTTAGCGTCTACGGTGAGTAACACAATCAAAAGTGTCAAAACTCAGAGTGCAACAATGGCGCGAGTGGAGGTTGGAATGAAGGCAACGGGGGCCGGTTTGTCTATTTCCAATGCTGCAACGACAGGGGGGCTTCGTTTGGATTCCGCTGCTAAGTTGCGTGATTTGAAAGAGTTGCTGGCAGGCATGATGCTTAATAGCAGTATTATCGAAGTCATTACCGACATTATCAATCAACTCATTAAATCCATGTCAAAAAACTATGAACAGTTCGATGAGATGTTTAATGGAATGATGACGTCACTGAAAGATTCTTCAAGTCGCAAGACAGACATGTTAACAGCACGCTACGCATAACTTTTGAGAGAGAAAATCATGGATATTACGAATTATAAACCAACTTTGCCGATGCCAAATATCGGTGCTGTATTGAGCATGCTAACTGGGCAAACTACTGTGTCCGCTGAAGCACGAAAAGAACTCAATTTACAAGTGCTTCCAACTGAAATGATGGCGCTGGGTACTGAGAAACCACGCTTAACAGCCGGAGATGCGAATATTGACTTAACACAGTTATTGAATGCATTAAGTCAGCTAGGTGAGGAAGAACAAGCGATATTACTGAGTGATATTTATCAGTTTATTACGTTGACGCCACAACAAGTTCAGCAAGCAGTGACAAAAGTCCTCTCTGAGGAAAAAACGGCGATTGAGCAGGTTTTTCACGGTGCACAATTACCCGATGAAATGGAAATCAAGCAGCTTTCTCAGGCAATTCAAGTCATGGTAGCTAGCTCATTTTTTAAAGATATATTACCGAATCAATCTGATAAAAACATTGAATCGAGTAAAACAGTTTCAGCCGTTGAAGCGAAATCGGGCAAATTTATAGGGATTTCAAGTAGTGATATTTTAATGGAATTAATGTCGATTATTCGCAAAGTCGTTGCAGAATTGAATATCTCTGATCGCCGCATTAGCGCGGATTTTTTAATCCTAAATGGAAAGATGACAGAGGCTGCGGCTGAATCGACTATTAAAGAAGGCAAAGAGATGTTTAAAGGCGCATTAATTGGCTTTGCGACATCGATGGCAATCAGCGGTGCAGGGGCTGCATTTCAATTAAAGTCACTACGGAATCAAAATTTATCGATCAAAAATAACTTAGTTAAGGGAAACCAAAATACCGCAAATGCGGACCGCTTGGCGGGGATTGCGAATAATAGCAACGCAGCGAAAACAGCTAACCCATTAAATTTGAAGACGAATGATGGTCGTGCAGTTGATATGGTGGATAGTTCAACTATGTCCCAGCAAAATTTGGCGAATCAACGTACAACAGAAGCCGCCCAACGTACGCAAAAGTTAGGGCAAGCAGAGCTGCAAAAACATGACCAAGTGATGAACCGTGAACGGACGAAAAGCAGTATTGCAGAGCAAGGTTCACGTCTATCTGACAATGCGGGGCAAATGGCGACATCAGCCAACCAAGTCAATGTTAAAGAAGAAGAAGCAAATAAAATGCAGCAGCAATCCGTCGCTGATATTGCACGCACAGTTTCTTCAGATAAAGATAAACAGATTGATAAAGATAAAGATTTAGTGAAACAAATGCATGAGCATTTGCGAGATATTCGAGAAAGCCAATTAAGAACAATGCAAAGCATAGTGAGAGGTTAATTATGGAAATTATCTCTAGCAAACATCGGCTTAATTACTTACCTACACAACAGCATTCACATTTAAATGATCTTTCTCTCAAGGATCCACAGGGAAATTTTGATACACGAGCAATGCAAGGTAGTTTAGATGCTTCGTTTGATACCATGAAAAGTGATGAATCGGCTCAAGTGAATGCCACAACATTTGCTGTTCAAAAATCCTACGAGCAAGTCGAAAGTGCAGTCAATGGGGCTTCCGAGTCGATAACAGCAAAAATGAAGGCGGCAAAACGCGATTTAAATCAAATAGAAGATTTAGTGAATAGCCTCAAAACAAAACAGAGGAAAGCAGAAGTTATAGAGGATGCTCGAGCGCATATCGGAACATTAAATGGGTTTATCAAGAATATTCATATGGGGTACCAAAAAACCTATGGGGATATTATTAAAGAAGCAATTAAGTATATGCAGGATATTAATACCGCCATTGGAAAAATGGGACATCGTATGGATGCGGGTAAGGATGGTAAAATTAAATTCTTTCCTGAAGATTTTGCAAAGGATATAAATGAAGTGGTAGCAAAATATTCCAATAAAGAATATTCGGGCTCTGATCCAAGCCGATTTTTTGGCGATTGGAATCTAACCTCTGATACTGATATTTCAAATGCAAAGCCACTTATTCAAATTACAAAAGCAGAGGGTGTATTTGAATTTTGGAATAAAAAACTCAGTGGGTTAGGGTTTGTTATCAAAGAGACGCAAAACCACATTAATATTCACCCTGATTACAAACCGATAAAAGAAATATTTTCAATAATCGCTAAGACGAATGCCTCTTGGAAAGGTAGTGATATTATGGCTCAAGAGTTTCAGAGCCTGCAAACAGCGATTGATAGCCAAAAAAATGCGATCAATAGTAGCAATTCTCGTTTGTTAGAAACATTTCGCCAGGATAATAGCCACTTTGATACTTTAGTTCAGCTACTTATTCAGCTAATTAAAGATCTTAATCAATATAATAATGGCTTAATAAATATATAAACAGAAATATATTCTTTTTATAAATATCTTTTATTTAAATTAATCACGTTTGTGAGGAGCTTCTATGCCTTCAACTTCCATTCAAAATAAACAAGCAATACCAGATACTAGGTTGGCCAATCTTGGCTCTATACATCAAACGAGCACTATGGCACCTAATCTTTCATCGGTACAGACGTTGGGAAAAGACGCTAAAATTCCGATGAATACGGAAAGTTTGACGCCAGACAACCCGCTTATCATGTCAAAGAATGAGCTACATAGTTTAAATAGCGATAAACAGGCTAATAAACTTGTTCAGCTATTTAAAAGCAGCCCTTTTCTAGGTGCAAAAGATATAACCGTCGAGATGGTTATATCTGTTTTAAATTCTGATGGTATGGGGGATTTAAACCAGCAGTCACTTAATTATCGACCAGAAACGGGTTTAATTATTCTTTCATTGCTTAAGCCAACTGAAATGAATAATGAATTATTAAAGTCTGCGGCGAAAATGATTAACGAGATGCAAAATGCACCAAGCCTCGCGGATAAAAAAATCATTAAAGGGGCATTAACGGAGTTTGATAAAAAAATACAGAGTGCGATGTCAAAAATAGAGGGGGATAATTTCTCAACTATGGTTGATAGATTTAAAAAGAAATATGTTATACCTGTATTTGAAAATAAATTAGCGCCTCACCTCTCTGAAAGTGATATTAAAAATCTATCTATTAAAGATTGTTTAGTTTCAGTTGAATATCAAAAGAAAGCAGCAAGAATTGAAACAGCAAAGCAAGCATACCAAAGTGCAGGGGCCAATCCTTCTGTGGATAAAAGTTTCTATTTACATGAAGCTTTTGAAGCCTCGGAAGAGTTTTTGGAAATACCAAAAAAATTAAAAGTTACGGTTGATTGGGAAGATAAATTACACCCTGCTAAATTGGATAATGTTGCGAGTGATAAAACGCATCCTTCAGATGAAGTCGATGGTTTATCTTATGGCTCGAAAGCGGATTCATTGCGCAATATATCAAATAGCTATAATACGACCACAACAAATAATTATTTTAATACGCCGTTTTCTGAAAGTATTAAACAGGTCTCTTCTCAAGAGAGCGCGGTTAATCATGAGCAAGACTCACATCCATCAAATAAAACTGAAAATGTGAGTGCTAAGCCGTTTGAGAATGATGAGTTTTCATCCCAAAACACAATAAAACTACCGCGGGTGGCATTAAAGACGCCTGTAGAAGAACCTTCACCAGACTACGATTTACCTAATCACTCTGCTCAAAATAGCCAAGAGATTGACATCGTTGAATCACACAATCTTACCGAGCCAACTAATGTGAGTGACTCGTCAGAGCTTTCATTAACGCAGGAAAAAATAATAACGGACTCCATTAGAACTCGGTTCGAATTAGACGTTGAATTGGCACAGAAAAACAGCCAGCCAATGGATATTAAACCTAAAATGGGAAGCCACTACGGTAGCTATTTAATCGATAATAAAGTGCCTAACGGCGTTAAACTGACGAATAACAGAGAGCTTGTACAGAATAAATCCACAGAACAGACGGCGACTGAACCCAATTTAGCGATTAAAAATGCTTCTCACTACAGAGCATCTTATCTTGATAATAAGGCGAAAGTTGTTCTATCGGCGGAGGGATTAATGACCCGTAATTTAAGTGAAAAGTTAGATTATGCGAACAAGCTTTAAGGTAAATAGAATGAGCTCATCAGTAGGAATTCATTGGCAGTGGTTATCAGAACAAATTCAGCAAATCCGAGCCTATTCAGGTATTACGAATGATTTTACCGTGGATTCCGCATTAATCGCAGATATCCATATTGATTCACTTGAAATGCTGGAACTGATAACCGCGATTGAGCAATACACAGAAGTTTCTCTCCAAGATGAAGTCTGGATGAAATGGTATAACTTACAGGATATTGTCAATTACCTTGCCAGTACTTCATCTTCTTCCTAATGTTTAAAAAAAGCCGTGATTCTCTTCAGATAGCGGTTTTTAATTTTCTATTGAGTCATCATAAAAAGATATTTTTTGATTTATTTATTTCAAATGCGAAGAAATAAAAATAAAGTCATTCCTTTAAATTATATTTAATTTTAGTTTAGTTATATCTATATCAATAAGCTAACATCAAAACTAACTATTTTTTATAAAATAAAATTAACATTAATTTTTCATGCCTTGAAATTGATCACAAAACAAATAATTCAATAAATGTAATCTTCGGAATAATAATTTCAATTCAAGAGGTTGGAATGGACGCTATTTCGAGCAGGTATCAGTTTATTCAAAAGGTTGCTATTGATGCAGGTAAGTTAGCGGTCGCTTATTACCATCAACGTGGGCAATTAAATATTGAAAAGAAGCAAGGTGACGGGCAAGACCTTGTGACGGTTGCGGATAAAAATACAGAAAATTTTATTCGTGAAAAAATTAATCATCATTTCCCTGACGATGCCATTTTTGGTGAAGAAGGCGGCTTCTCGCAAGGAAAATCAGGCTATACCTGGGTGGTTGACCCCATCGATGGGACTAGCGCTTTTATTTTTGGTCTTGCCTCTTGGTGCGTTTCCATTGCACTGCTTGATGAGCACAAAAATACAGTGATTGCGGCAGTGTATGACGCCGTCCATGATGACTTATTTCATGCAATGCAAAACCATGGCTGCTATTGCAATGATATACGTGTGAATGTTAACCCTGTCCATTCTCTGAATGCCGGTTTATTAGGTGTAGGTATTTCAACTAGAATGCCGCCTGAAACCATTATTCCATTTCTAGATAAGTTACTCCATGCGAACGGTATGTTTGTCCGCAATGGTTCGGCGGCATTGATGTTAGCTTACGTTGCAGCAGGCAGGCTGATTGGCTACTTCGAGCCACACCTCAATTCTTGGGATTGCCTTGCTGGGTTGTTATTAATCCAAGAAGCGGGCGGCACAACCAATGATTACTCTTCGAACCCCGATTTTCTGATGAAAGGAGGCTATGTTTTAGCATCGAGCCCAGATGTCTATCAACAGCTCGATACGTTCCTTAAGTAACTAAAAAACAAAATAATTAACGCTAAATTTTTATTTTGATGGTATAGCGCCAGTCGGCGCTATTTTGTTTTATAGCTATGCTACGCAACAGATTTTTGCATAACCCCATGAGCAAGGTTGCCTTTATGGAAGCAGGCATGCCTTGGTGAAATACGGGCAACGGCTTCAGCGGAGCAAGATGCATCAACTAACACAAAGCTCGCATCGTCCCCTTTTGTAGGCCACACCTGCGTTCCTTTTTCATCCAAAGGCAGAATGTTGCCAGTGGCGATTGCCAAAGAACGTGATAACGAAAGCTCGTCAGGGCGGGTATAAAGCTGTGCGTATAAATTGGCTTTTTCCAGCATATCCCCAAGGCCAAATGGCGACCAATGGTCAACCACGCTATCGGTTCCGGTCATCACAAATACGCCATTTTTATTGAGTGTCTTCAATGGCATATGCAGTGTGCCAATCGGCACGGTCGAGGCAATGGTGATTTGCTGCTCTGCTAGCTGTTTTGCCGTTTTTTCAGCTTGTTCAGGGTTTAATGTTGCCAGTGCAAAGGCATGGCTGATGGTAACTTTTCCACGTAAGCTGCGGTTTTCATCCACGGTTTTAATCATATACTCGATAGCGGCAAAACCGGCTGGGCTGGTTTCATGTAGATGAATATCCACGCCTTTATTGTAATCCAAAGCAATTTGGAACATGGTATCGAGGGATTTTTCCATCGCGTCATCGACATTGGTTGGGTCTAAGCCACCTACGTAATGAGCGCCTGCCTGCATGGCTTCACGCATTAATGGCTCTGATTTAGAGAGTAATAACCCATGTTGCGGGAACGCGACAATTTCGCAGGTCAAATCCTGTTGATGCTCAGCCAATACTTTTTGTAGCGCTTCTAAATTTTTCAACCCTGAAACAGGTTCGATATTGCAGTGGCTGCGTGCAATGGTGGATCCTTGGGATTGGATCAAGTTGATCAGCGCGTGCGCCCTTTCTTCGGTGAAAGGTTGCAACTCGGGCAACATTTTTTGCTCAAGTGCTATCATATCCATAATCGTTTTACCTTCGCGAGAGGCCGGGGCTTGCCATGGCCCACCGTAGAAGGTTTTATCGAGATGAATATGCATATCGCGAAACGCTGGCAACATCAATTTACCTTGTGCGCTATAGGCATTTAAGGTGCTATTGCCATGTTGTTTATTCGGTAAAACCGCAACAATTTTACCCTGATCGACTTCAATGGTTTGCAAGGCTGTTTTCGTGCCGACTACTGTTGAATCACGAAAATTAAACCCTGTTTCAAGTAACACATCATCGAGGTAGTAGTGCTTGTCGGTGATGCTTGAAATAGCGGATTGCCCAGCGGGTTCGTTTTGAGCATTGGCGATACTCGACATCGCGCCAAACAAGGTGCAAGCGGCAGCCACTTTTGCGCCTGTGGATAGGAACTCTCTTCTGCCGGATGGTCTTTCTGCTGTCATAGAAACTCCTTTTTTGGATGGCACTTAACCGCCCAGATCATGTTCAAACGATCTGGGAGGGAATTTTACTGTGAAATGGGCAGCTAATTCGCGGATCCTGATAAGAAGATCAGCGAATCGAATGTTTACCCTTTAACGATATGGGTACCTGTTTCGCCGCGTAGGGCTTCAGGCAATTTTTCAGGGGTGGTAATAATCACACGTTTACCGCCGTTGGCAATAAACGATAGGCTTGCTTCAATTTTTGGCAGCATGCTACCCGCAGGGAAATGGCCTTCTTCCATATAGCGTTGCATATCGCTGGTGGAGGTTTCTCCGAGGGCTTTTTGCTCAGGCTTACCAAAGTGAATACACACTTTTTCAACGCCCGTGGTGATAATCAAAATATCGGCGTTCAGTTCTTTGGCGAGCAACGTAGTTGATAAGTCTTTATCAATTACCGCATCAACGCTTTTGTATCCGCCATTTCCGTTATCAATGACAGGAATACCGCCACCGCCAGCAGCAACGACCACATAATCGTGCTCTGTTAAGGTGCGAATGGCTTTTGATTCAATCACTCGCTTTGGCTCTGGGGAGGCAACAACACGGCGATAACCGCGGCCAGAGTCTTCCACAAAATGCCACGTTGGATTAGCTTGTTGCAGTTCGTTGGATTGTTCTTGCGTGAAAAATGCGCCAATTGGCTTAGTCGGTGCGCTAAAGTTCGGGTCGTTTTTATCCACTTCCACTTGTGTAACAACGGTGATCGCTTGGCGATTATGGCGCTTCGCGAGTACGTTAGTGAGAGCTTGTTGAACTAAATAGCCGATCCCACCTTGTGTGTCTGCAACACAGTTAGCGAGCGGTGTTAATGGCAAACCTTCGGTTTCATGTGCGATTTCTGCACGGCGTAAATCCAGCCCAACTTGAGGTCCATTTCCATGAGTCAAAACAATGTTGTAGTCGCCTTCAAGCATGTCACTAATATGGTGTGCGACTTCTTGGACGGCTTTTTCTTGAGCTTCGATAGACTGGCTGTTGTTATCTTTGATAATACTGTTGCCCCCGATGGCAACAACCACGAGTTCTTTCATTGTTAATATTTCCTGATACAGAGAGTTCGGATAGTAGGTGTACAGCGCACACCTACTAGGCAAGGTTGGCTACGTTACACTGACTTGCTGAGCTTCTCAGACTTTTCAGCTTGTTGTTCTTCAACCGATTTACGGCTATCTAAAAAATGCTTGAGTACAAATAAAGCCGCCATCATGAGGTAAGCGTAAACAAACATCAAGGTTGAACCGGTTGCAATTCCTACCGCTGGGGAGTGAATAATTCCGAAGAACACTAATACGGCTCCCACTGCTGCGGCAATTGCCCCACGTAATGGCTGATTGAGGATAGCGAAGATAGCGATACAACCCCACAACATACTGGCTAACGGCGCCCCGTTACCTAAGTGCACAAGGCCTTGGTAATAAACGCCTTTATGTAACAGAACTTCCGTCCCAATCGCGCTTGCAGAAGTGCCTGCGGCGCCCATCACACTGTTCACCATGGTGAGTGCCCAGTTGGCGATCCACGGGAACAGACAGATAAAGATAACAGGGACTTCCACTTTCGGCGTTTCTCGCACCACTTGGTTAGCGGTAACAACCCCGATAAATACCAGAATTGGCACGATAGCGGTCATTGGAATAATGGCTAACATGAATGCGCCGATACCGAATAACGGCACGATAAACATGGTGATACCGGATGCTAAGGTATAACCCACGCTTGCGCCCATTGCTTTCCAACCTGCGTGACCCACATAAACAGTGACAGGGAATGGGTTACCCATAAAGCAACCAACTGTGGAAGATAAACCGTTCGCTAACATGACTTTACGTGTGTTGTATTCATCACCCGCAGCGTGCGCACTTTCAATGTTTTCAAGGTCAAAGATATAGTTTGCTAAGCCCAATGGTACCGCAGATGCTAAGTATGGCAGTGCGTGTGGTAAGCCTTGGAAGAAGCTATCAATGTGGATACCTGGAGGGTTAAAACCAAATGATGCCATTGAGTCTTTAATCGCTTCGGCACTTTGTAAGCCAGAAACCCATGCTAATACAGTACCTGCAATCAACAGCAGTAAACCGGTTGGAACGCGAGCAAAAATAGGTTTTTTACCAAACCAGTTAATGAAGATTAACAGTAAAACCACAAAAGAAACGGTCGGGGCTTCAAATGCTTGTAGCATTGGGTTCATCGCCAGAAGCAGTAAACCTAAGCCAGACAAACAAGATAACAGCACGGTACGTGGGATCATCTTACGGATGGTTTCACCTAAGAATGAACCACCCACTAAAATCATGGATTCCACAAAACACCAAACCAAGGCGATTTGAATGGCAAACTCGGCATTCTGCGTGGTTTGGTACACGGGCATGATAACTAAGAACGTCACGGTGAAGATGGACGGGGCACTTGGGCCTGAAGGCAGTGCGGTCACATCATTACGACCGGTTTGCTTGATCATTTGCTGACCAAAGTAGGCATAACTGATGCTGGCGAGTAAAACGGCGAAGCCAAAAGCGGGGGCGATACGGCCGTAAACAATTTCGGATGGGATCCCAACGACGAAAATTAATAGGCCCATCATGGTGAGGAGGTTGGTCAGGTTATTGGTCATTAGGCCGAAGTAGGCCGCCAAGTCACCGCGTTTCCATTTGATATTTAGTATACTCATTTTAAGTATTCCCCTGTATACCCGTCATTACCCATCATACTTTAAGCTGCAGCTGTGTTGGCTACACTCGGCTACACAGGTCACATACTGGTGTATGCTCCCTGAGATATCCTCGTTTGCCGCCTTGCTGCAACTTAAATTATTTTGGGTAACTGCTTACTCATTTTAAGCCGCAACAGAGCTGGTTTTGCTTTACTTCTGTATGTTAATAATTTGGGTATTGATATTTTATTATTGCCCGACTAAGGTCGGGCGTTTATTGATTAAATGGAAACTAGGCGTATTTTTCCGCGTAAGCCAACATCGCTTTTTCAAAGCAATCAAACGGCGGGTGAACAATACCTGCTCCAATCATACCGATACCTGCATCTTTATGGGCAATTGCTGTGTTGATGACAGGTAAAATACCGCTAGCTGAAACTTTCGTAATATCAATGGCTGTTGGGATACCCATAAAGCCGAGTAATGGGATAGTCACATTCGGGTTTTCACCCAGTGTGATTTCACGCATCTGACGAGAGAAATCCACCGCTTCTTCTACTGTACCGCCAACTAGTGCGACGATTGCGGGTGCTGTTGCCATTGCAAAGCCGCCAATACCATAGGTTTCAGTGATTGCCGAGTCACCGATATCTAAGCCTGAATCTTCAGGTTTATAACCTGCGAACATTGGGCCGATAACTTGCTGTGAAGGGCCTGTAAACCAATGGCCCGGTAAACCACTGATACGTAAACCGAATTCATAACCGTTACGAGCCATGGTGGTGACGACGGTGCTGTATTCGATACCGTGTGCCGCATCCATTGACGCTTTACACATTGCCATCCATGTTGGGCCTGAGAAATAATCGCTACTTGCGACGAAATCAAACACGTCTTTTTGCTGCGCGACAGAGAAATCAGTTTGGATAATCCCCGTGGTCAGTGCTTGGATAAGCAATGTGGTACCCGCGTTATTACGGTTATGGCACTCATCACCCATATGCAGTGCTTGTGCTAACATCAAACGTAGGTCAATTTCGCCAACAATCTTCATGGCATCACGCAGCATTGGGCCCAATACATCGCGCATCCAATTCAAACGGTCGATAACGCTTTGGTCATTTGCTCCCATGCGCAGGATTTTAGCCATTTGCTCACTGAGGTTTGTGAACGCGCGGTTGCCGTAAGTTTTGTTTTCAACGATATGCATAAACATCGATGCAGACGTCACACCGGCCATGGAGCCAACACAATCATGTTCATGGCACGGAGAGAAGATAATCTCACCCGATGCGGCAACCCGTTCAGCATCCGCTAAATCTTTCGCGAGGCCCTCAAAGACCAAAGCACCTGTTACCGCGCCTTTCATCGCACCGCACATGTCTTTCCATTCCACTGGCGGGCCTGCGTGTAAAATGGTGTTTTTTGTCATACCCGGTACGACATTAATGGCTTGGTCGTAACCAATTAGCACAGGTTGAGACTGAATAATGCGTTCGAGAGCTTGTGCGTTAGCAGCTTCAATTTTTTCTTGTAGCGCGGCATTTCCTTCGATTTGGTCGAGAGCACGAATAACCGCAATGTTGCCTTGTCCTGGTGGTGTCCATGTTAAATGTGTCACCGGAACATGTTGTTTTTTCAGGTCATCACTGAACATTTCAATACCCACATTGATGACACTTAATGGTTGCTTAAATAATGTAGTCATTATGCTTTCTCCCCTTTCCACACAAACTCACGTCCTAATAAACCAGTATTGGTGCTGCTGCTAGCCCAAATTACACCTGCGTCAGTCAGCATTTTGACCTGCGCATCCATATTTGGCGTGTCTTGGTCAGTGCCCAGTACATAACCTAAAATTTCTAATTCACGGCCATCTTTCTTGGCGATGTTTTTGGCTTCTTTGATAGCGTCAATCATCACGCCAACAGGGTCTTCGTGAGAGCCAAAGCCAAGGACAAAGTCCATCATGATGACGCCAACTTCTGGATCGCGGGCTTCTTGCAATAAACGCTCAATACGGTTTGTTGGGTCGATCATTGGGTGTGGTTTACCGTTGGTAAAGTCATCGTCACCAAAGTCGAGGAAGGTGTGGGCAATACTTTTGTTTAAATCCTTTAAGCGATATTCAGGGTTTGGTTGGATATTACTGTAAACATCGTCATATTTTTCCAGCGCAGCAAACATGGCTTCATCACACAGCGTACCGCCACAGAACAGGCCGCGAATGTATTTTTGCTCAGGCTTGAGTTTGGCTCTCACTTCATCGATTAATGGCAGGTTAAGTGGGTGTAAGTCTAAATCTTCTTTGCGAATACCCGTTAGCAGAACTGCTTTCAGTGCCGCTTCTTTGGTGCCTTGTGCAAAGGTCAGCCCCGGTTTGTCTTCAGGCAACGGCTGGCTACCTAAGAAACAGACAACAACGGGTTTATGGCATTTTTCAGCTTGCTCAAGCACTTTTTTCGCAACAGCGGGTGCTGGTGGCTTAGAAATCAATGCGATAACTTTCGTTTCTTCATCCGCATCAAGCATCTTCAGCGCATCAATCATCATGATCCCGCCGATTTTTTCGCTAAGATCACGGCCGCCCGTACCAATTAATTGAGAGACACCGGCACCGAATTCGTGAATACGCACGCTCAGTTCTTGGCTACCCGTGCCCGATGCACCGATAATACCAATGCTGCCACGGCGTACATTGTTACCAAAGCACAAAGCGGTGCCATTGATAATTGCGGTTCCGCAGTCAGGGCCCATCATTAATAAGCCTTTTTTGCTGGCAAGCTGTTTCAGAGCTAATTCATCTTCAATGGAGACGTTATCCGAGAACAACATGACGTTGAGGTCATTTTCTAACGCAATGCGCGCTTCTCGAGCGGCAAATTGCCCATTGACAGAAATCACTGCTAAGTTGGCATCTGGAATGTGTGTTTTTGCGGAATTGATGGTGGCGTATTTGGCTTCATGGGAGCCTCCGCCTTGGTTTTTCTTATTAAATAATTCTTCGATAGCAATTAATGTTGCATCGTTGGCTTCATCACTTGGCCCTTTAATCACAATCATTAAATCGCCATTTTTGGCTTCTTCTAATTCAGCGGTTAATAGCCCTAAATTACGCAGAACGCCTTTGTTCATCTCCGTTGCCATTGCAACAAAAGCTTGCTCAACATTATCGAGCTGATTGGCTTTAGTTGAAATAGACATCAGTGACACGGAATCAAAATAGGTATTTTTCTTTATGACAACTTTAGTCGACATGTCTTTCTCCGAAATAGTGAGTGAGGTACAAAGCGTCGCGAAGGCCAAATAGCATGTCGCAGCCTGAACTCGACCCGATATTTAAAATCTCTAAAAATTGTGGATAAATATTTGTCTCTTGCGCACCAACTAATGATTGAATTAATTGCTGCATGTTTTCGCGATATTCTTGGTTTAAGGCCTTTTCTAATGTGATGGCGCTAACGGGGGTCGTTTGGCTTTTGCTTTGTGTTATTCCTTGATAAAACGCAGGGAATAAAGCCGAAGCGGGGTGACCTTTTAATAGCAAAAATGCCATTAACCCAACTAAATAATCATCACCAGAAGGTGTAAGCCCAATACCTAACCCAACAAATTGCTTAATAATCTTGGTAATACTCTGTTGGTCTTTGTTAATTAATGATTCAATGAGATTTAAACGTAATTGAATCAGTTGTTTTGATACAGTTAGATAAAAAAAGTTATTTCCCTGATAATTAAATAGGGAGCTTGAGCTATCCTGTAAAATAAAATCCAAGTTTTTAATTTGGTTTGCTATATATAATAAATAGTTTTCGTTAATTAACTTTTTAGAATCAAAATTAATAGTTAACGGTTGCCAGCGTTTACATAAAGAAAATGAAATTGTGTAATTTTCACCAATATTCCATTCTTTATTTGATAGATAAATAGGATCCCCTTCTTTTAATGTTAAAAGAGAAAAGTCTGTATTTATTAATCGGCAACTATTTGGTGCATTATCTAACGAAGAGCAAAGTAACGTATAAAGGGTATTCTCTACCGTAAAATTAATCGCTTTATTGAATACCTGCTCTATTTTTCCTAAAGACTGCGGCTGATGTAAAAGGTTGAGAAAATGGTTATCAGCCGTGAGCCCGTATAATATTTGCCGATGGGATATGGATGCGTTCACATGCCTCCTTATCGGTGAAAGTTTTGCGGCTTATGCGCCCGCAGCAACCAGTAATTCAGCAATTTCGTGATAGCCTTTCTCACGCGCAAGCTCTAACGGTTTTTTACCGTATTTATCCGTCATATGCGGGTTTGCGCCATGTTCTAGTAGCAGCTTAACGATTTGCTGTTGCTTCTCACCACCGTCATTTAAGACGATAGCTTCAAGGAGCGGAGTCCAGCCCACAAAGTTGGTGTGGTTGACGTTAATTTCTGTTTTTTCGAGCAGTTCACGGACTATCTCAACGTGGCCTTTTTCGCTGGCAGGTGTGATACCGACACCACCAAAACGCGTTAATAAATCTAAATTCGGTTTTGCAGGTAACACAAGGCGTAATAACGTTAAATCGTTATTCAGGCAGCTTAATAAAAAGGGGTTAAAACAGGTTTGGTCTTGTTTATCAATATCCGCGCCTGCATTAATCAGAAAAGAAACACATTCATAGTGTTTGTTTAGGCTTGCATTTACAATTGCAGTGCGACCTTGACGGTTGGTGGTATTAATATCCACACCTTTTTCAATGCAATTCTTTAATAACTCTAATTGCCCTTTTTCAGCAGCAGTTAAAAATTCTTGAGCGAGTGTGCTGGTGGTCATTCTTTTCCCCTTAGGTTGGCTTATTGATATTGCCAACATAGATAAAGACAATTTAAAGATTATTTATGATGGTTAGAGCATACCAATTGCGATTAATAAAAAGAATCCATTTAAATTTAATTCATCAATGGGAGGCTCTATTGTTGAATTGAATTCAATAATTAGCCTTTTTTGTGCGTGTACGCATTATTTTTTATCCTTTTTTGATGATTTTTGCTTGTTTTTTACGCGTTTTTATCGATTATTTTTGATTGAAGGGAAAGCTGAATGAGCCATTATTCTGTTCTGTGACACACATCAAATTGAAGGTTTTGTAATTGTTAAATTTGTGATTAATTTGATCGTGATCAGGGCGAATGTTAATACTTGGTTTGAGTATTTAATTCAATAATATTAAGTATTTTGATTATTAATAGTCCTTCAGCTTTTGTGGTTTAAATGACGACTTAAGGCAAATGAGATTAAAACACTTCTTCTTGGCAATTATTCTGTTAAGCTATTTATAAATCGGTTGAAAAATAGCCTGAATTTCAATCTATTGAATAATATTCACATAAAAAGCCAATTTGATTAAAATTAAAACACGTTGGGAAGGCGAGTATGAACTCAATTTTTACTGAAGAAAATTTATTGACCTACACCACCGCAGCCAAATTTGCGAGCTTCAGTAAAGCCGCTGAGGCATTAGGCATCACCACATCGGCCGTGAGTTATACTATTAAACGCATTGAAACTTATTTAGATGTCGCGCTGTTTATCCGTGATACCCGTAATATTGAGTTAACGGAAGCGGGTTATTATTTTTATCGTAAAGCAACGGACTTACTGAATAACTTTCATTCCATTCAGAAAAGTATTTATTCTATTGAGCAAGGTATTGAAGCGCGGGTACGTATCTGTATTAACCAACTTTTATATACCCCTTACCATACGGCTAAATTACTGCAAATATTAAAGAGGCAATTTGCGACTTGCCAAATTACCGTGACTACCGAAGTGTATAACGGTGTATGGGACGCGATTATTAATAACCATGCAGATATTGCGATTGGTGCACCGGGAACATTAATGGACGGCGGTGGAATAGATTATACGGAAATCGGCGCGATCCATTGGCAGTTTGCCATTGCGGCAACACACCCACTCGCATTAATGCCAGAGCCTATTGCCGAAAGCCAGTTGCGCCTTTACCCCAATATCATGGTGGAAGACACCGCAGACACGATAAATAAACGTGTTGGTTGGTTATTGCACGGGCAAGAAGCTATCCAAGTACCAGACTTTAATACCAAGTGCCAATGCCAAATATTGGGCGAGGGGATCGGATTTTTGCCAGACTATATGGTGAAAGAGCATGCCAAGAGTGGTCGGTTAGTGGTCAAAAATATTCAAAACCCGCGCCAAGATTCCAATATGCTATTAGCCACACAACATTCCGCTACAGGGCAAGTGACTCAGTGGATACGCAAGTCGTTCACGGATAATGGGGTTTTAGCTGACCTTTACAGTGACTTGCTAAAACCCATTAGTGGGTAGTTAGTGCGTGGCAATCGCCAACGCTTTATTGATGGCATCGGGGATCACGCTTCCGTGGCTTTTGCCCTCAAATAAAGTGAATTCGCAGGTTCGCTGGTGGGCTTGAATTTCAGTGCACACTTGGCGAGTGCTGATCCAACTTTTGCGGTTTTGGTAATTTTGGACTTGTTCTTCGGTTAATTTGGATAAATCAGGGGTCTCTTCTAAGCCACCCAAGGTGACAAAAATAGGCGCTGCGACTTGTTTTTGCGTGAGTTTCGCGAGCTCTACCATTTCCCCTTTCCCCCACCACAATGACGGGCTTGCTGAAACATAGTACTGAAAATCATCAGGTTTTTGTTGATAAGCCATTAGGGTGAATAACCCGCCAAATGAATGACCGAATAAGGTTTGTTTTTGCTTATCAATAGGAAATTGTTGTTCAGCCCAAGGGCGCAATGTTTGGCTGATAAACTGGTACAGCGCAGGCGAACCGCCACCATGGCTAAAATCTTCCCCAGATACAGGCGGGGTATAGTCATAGGTGCGTAAAGCCTTTGGAAAGGCTTCATCAACGGGGTAGCCGATGCCGATAATAATCGGGAGTGAGTCTTTATTGAGTGTTTCCACTGCGCGGTTGACGACTTTTGGATATAACCCATTTCCATCAAGCATATACAGTACAGGGCGCTTTGCTGTGACGTTATACGGCACAGCACTGTAGATGCGAAGTGCGCGGTCGCCATAAGCCATATCCGTCTGTTTAATATCGTAAAACTGTGCGACGTTATCATCTAAAGGCGGAATACTTTGGCTAGGGCGAGCCATTACGCTGGTTGTTATGCACAGTAGTAGGCTGGAAATTAGGAGTTTATTCATATACTCGTCATCCTTCAAGCTGCATGGTTGTTGACTACGCTCAGCTACCCGAATCACATACTTTTGTATGCTCATCGGGATACCTTCTCTTGTCGCCTACATGCAACTTGAATGATTTAGCGTATATATTCGTGTTAACAAGGTGAAAAATTAGAAGCTGACGTTAACGTTCGCCCAATAACGGCGACCATCTTCTACGTCCCAGTTTCCGCCGCCTTTAGCATCAATTTTATCGCCTTTTTCATTAGCAATATTTAATACCGCAAAGTTCAATTTGGTATTTTTCAATAATTGATAAGTTGCACCCACATCCATGGTGGTATAGCCATTACGGTAACGAGGGACTGAAGCTCCATTACGCTGCGCTGCCCATACTTGCTTGCCTTCGTAATGAGCACGAGTATACAGGGTTAAGTCTTCATTATAATTCCAATCTAATTTCGCATTGGCTAAGTGTTTTGGTGTTTTATCCAAAGCATAGCCTTTTAAGGATTGTCCACTAGTTAGCTTTTCATCATCACTTTTACGTTCTGAGTCGGTATAGGTATAGTTCAAGCTGAGCTTCCAATCTTCTGCAATTGGAATACCTGTTGCGACTTCAACTCCTTTAATATTGGCTTTACCAACATTGTCATAGGTATACAGTTTTAAGCCAGTCAGTGGGTCATTTCCGCCAGTGTAATAACTGGTTAATTTATTTTTAAAATCTGTATTAAAGAACGTTAAGCTCGCATCAAAGCCGGACTCATGGTTATAGGCAATGCTGATTTCTTCACTAACGCTTTTTTCAGGTTTTAGATCAGGGTTACCATGAATGATACCTAAGCCTTTTTCAGTAGACGTTCCATAATTAGGGCTGATTTCACGTAATGTTGGTGCACGGAATGCTGAAGACACACCCCCCTTAATAGTGATTTCATCTGTCAGGTAATAAACCGCATAACCGCGAGGGTTCCAGTGGTCACCATAAAATTCATGGTGGTCTAAACGTAGTCCACCTGTCAATATTAGGTTCTCTGTCGCAGTAAATTCATTCTCTAAGAAGAAAGCGTGTTGTTCCGCGGTTAGTTTGGCATTTTCAGTTGTTGAAGCGCCTGTTGATGAAGTATCTTTTAATTTAGCATGTTGAAATTGACCACCAACAGTTAAAATATTGTCAGGTAAAAATGCGACAATTTTTCCATCAACAACGGTATTGGTAATTTCAGGTACGCGATCCTCGTAACGATATTCAGTGATCTTAGTCGCTGGGTCTGTAATGTCTGTTTTGGTTCTTTTTTTCGTATTTTCTTGGTAAACACTTAGTTCAGTATTAAATGAATCCCAGTCCCCTTTATAGGTTAATGCAAAATGGTTACGGTCATTGTGGATTTCTGAGTGTTTATTTGCTCTTGGCTTACCATTAAATTCGCTAGTTGGCGCAAGGGAATTACCCGGTTTTTCTTCTCGTTCTTGTGTGGTTCTGCCGGCTTCTAATAAGAACGTTTGGTTTTCCATTGGGGTAAAGGTCAACTTAGCCGTGAGGCTTTTATTGTCCTTTTTATGATGGCCATCCGCTATCTTATCTTCCTGACGATAATCACCACCACCGTATAACTGCAAGCCTAATTTATCTTTAACTAATGGGCCTGACAGATAGAAGTTACCGTCGGTGGAATTACCGCTATCACTGTTTTCTTGGATAATCGCGCCTGTGGTTACGCTGCCGTGCCACTCATTGGTGGTTTTTTTAGTGATGATATTGATAACACCACCCATTGCATCTGAACCATACAGGGAAGACATTGGTCCACGGATTACTTCAATGCGTTCAATGGCTTCGACGGGCGGCATAAAGCCCGCTTCAAAACCGCCGCTGCCATTTGGGCGTGATTCACGGCTATTTTGGCGACGTCCATCAACCAGTATTAAGGTGTACTCACCGGGTAAGCCACGGATATTAATATCTTGTTTATTGGCTGAACCTACAATGCTGACACCTTCTACGTCTTTAACCGCATCAGCAAGGTCGCGCACAGGTTTATTTTGTAACTGTTCGGCGGTGATCACCGTGATACTGGCAGGGGCATCGCGTAATTGTTGTGAATAACCCGATGCGGTGACGATAAGTTTGTCTGAATCTTCTGCTGCTGTCGTACTAAATGAAGTCAAAGCCGCGCAAATACCTGCGGCGACAAGTGTGTAGTGATGTTGCGTAGTCATAGTAATCCCTAGCAAATAGAAATGAGAATGATAATTATATTGTTTGCGAATACTATCACTAAAACATATCGGAAATAAATGATTGGCGAGCTAATTTATGGTCAATATTTGATCTCAGTTAATAATTTTCCCCTATAGCAAAAATGGACTTGCTGGTTTTTACCAAGCTTAACGAAAAATTAAGGTTTAACTTTGGTTTATGGAGTTTGTGGTTAAGCGAAATTACAGTAGCGCGAGCGTCTACTCGGGAATTTTATGACTTATGAAACACATCTTTTTAGCCATTTCATTATTTTTCATTTGCTTGAACACACAGGCAGAGGAAATTCGTTTAAGCGTCACAAACCCAAAAAATGTGATGGCGGTTGATGTCGTCAGCATTCCGGGCAAATTTGTGGCAAAAAACGAAATTTCGATTGGTTCTCCACTGCAACAGCAAATGGTCACCGCAGTGTTTGTGGAAGAAGGGGAATGGGTTGAAAAAGGGCAATTGCTTGCGACGTTGGAATCACCCATCCAAAGTGCAGGGGTTAATCAATTAAAAGCAGAAATTGATAAAGCTGCCGCATACATTAAGCAACAAGAAGCGCTCAGCGCCCAATCGCAACAAGAACTGCAACGTTTATCACCGCTGGCAAAAACAGGGGTGATTTCGGCGAATGAATTTGGTAAAGCCAAATCAGAAGCGGCCGCACAGAGTGCATTGTTAACAGCAAGCCGTGCGGAACTGCGCCAACTCAAAGCCCAATTAATGCGTGAACAAAGCCAAGAAGACAAATCGAAAATTATTGCGCCTGTTTCGGGGGTGATCAGTGAGCGTCATGCGATGAATGGCACGCTGTCAGATAACAGCTTGTTATTTAAGCTGATTGAAAATAATGAATTGGAATTTGAAGCGCAGGCACACCCTTCCGAGCTTTCTCGCATTGTGGGCAGTAATCCCGTCGTGATTAACCTTGATGAAAATCAATCAACATCGGGGAAATTACGTTATTTGTCGCCAAAAATAGATGCATTAACCCAACTTGGAAAAATCCGTGTGGCGCTGACTGAGCCAACCAAACACGTGCGTCTAGGTGAAACAGGCACCATGGCGTACAGCAATTCACCGCGCGAACAGCTATCGCTACCTTATAGTGCCATTCGTACAGAACCCAATGGTGAGCGTTTTATTTTTACCGTGACAGACGGCAAAGTGGCGAAACAAAAAATACAAATTGGCAAAATTCAGCAAGGACGAGTGGAAGTGTTAACACCATTAGCGCCAAGTTTAGAGGTCGTGGCTTATGCACAAGCTTTTTTATCGGATGATGACACTGTTGTGCCTGTGAAGGATAGCCAATGAAATTACAGTTATCTTCTTGGGCCATCACACGGCCTATCCCCACAATAGTGATGTTTTTAGCATTAACGATTGCGGGGTTATTTTCATTTAATCAATTACCTGTAACTGCCAACCCCGTAGTGACGTTCCCGATCGTGACGATTACTGTGACCCAAGATGGTTCATCGCCAACAGAGCTGGAAAATGCAGTCACCAAGCGGGTGGAGCGTGCGGTGTCTGGCATACCGGGTATTCGCCATATTACCTCTTCTATTAGCGAAGGGGCATCGAGCACCACCATTGAGTTTGACCTCAGTGTTGATGCCCACGTTGCGACCAATGATGTACGTGAAAAAATGGGGCAAATCCGTGGAGAGCTACCCCAAACAATAGATGAGCCATTGATTAACCGCGTCGATGTCGAGGGTGGGGCTATTCTACGTTATGCCGTTTCGTCGGAAACTGAATCTCTCGCGGATTTGTCTTGGTTTGTGGATGATACGGTCAGTAAGCAATTGATCACAGTGCCGGGGGTGCAAAAAGTCAGTCGCTTAGGGGATACCGAACGCGTGATCCGCATCGAGCCTGATGCAAATAAATTGGCTGCGATGCAAATCTCCATAGCCAGTATTAATGAATTACTGAAAAATAATCACCAGAACTCGGCAGGTGGTAACTCAAAATATAATTCGTTGCAGCATACCATCCGTGTATTAGGTGAAAAATCGACCGCGGATGAGATAAAAAACATCATGTTACCCGTTGATAACCAGCAATCGGTACGGTTGGGTGAAATTGCCAATATTTATGATGGCCATAAGAATGTGAAATCTATTTCGCAGTTTAATGGTCAGGATGTGGTCGGTTTTGCGGTTTATCGCGCCAAAGGCTCCAGTGATACCAAAGTAGGGCAAGGCGTTGCTGAAGCGGTCGAAAAATTACAAAAAGCGAATCCAGATATTGATATCCGCCTGATTTCCTCAACAGTTAAATACACGGAATCGAGCTTCTTTTTAACCATTCAGACCTTATTAGAAGGGGCGTTTCTCACCGTCATTATCGTCTTTTTCTTTTTGAAAAGCTGGCGTGCAACGTTGGTGGCGGCAGTGGCATTACCATTATCGATTTTGCCGACCTTTTTTGTATTGGCGCTGTTTGATTACAGCTTGAACAGTATTACGTTGCTAGCTTTGACATTGGTTATTGGGATATTGGTAGATGATGCCATTGTTGAAATTGAAAATATTCAAAAGTATATCGAGCGTGGCGAGCGCCCCTATTTAGCGGCACTAAAAGCGTCTGATGCTATCGGTTTTGCGATTGTCGCAATCACATTGACCATTGTGGCGGTGTTCTTGCCTGTCAGTTTTATTGGGGGCTTTGTAGGGCAGTATTTCGTGCCATTTGGTGTGACAGTGTCAGCAGCAGTGCTCTCTTCATTGCTAGTTGCTCGCTTGGTGACGCCATTAATGGCCGCTTATGTGTTGTTACCACAAAAGGGGGTGCACGATGGTGCGAAAATCCCTAACTGGATAGCGCGTTATACGCGGTTTTTATTACTCACGTTAACGCACCGAAAATTAGCGTCTGCATTGGCGGGGAGCTTTTTAATCGGCTCTGTGGCGGTGGCCAGCTTGTTACCCGTCGGTTTTATGCCTGATGGTGATATCAGTATCAGCCAAATTAATATTGAGCTGCCACCGGGTACGCCTGTTGAGCAAACGCAGCAAAAAATGAATGAAATAACAAAACAGTTAAAAGATAGGCCTGAAATTCTTTCGACGTATACGGTTGCTGGGATTGCGGACGACTCTGAGGGGGTTGCTCAACACAAAGGTGAAATGATCCTCACCCTCGTCGAACCGAGTGAACGTGCATTATCACAAAAGCAATTTGAGCTTGAAATATCAAAGTGGTTAAGTGAAAAAACAGATGCACGTTATACCTTTAGTAACAGTAATGGCGGTAAAGAATTCTCCTTAATGTTTACAGGGACGAACCCTCAAGAGCTGGAAGCATCAATGCAAAAGCTGCGTGATGCGATGGCCAAAGTGGAAGGGCTAAAAAACGTTCAGGTCATGAAACCGTTATTGCGTAAAGAGCTGATTGTTAAACCGAATCTAGTAGATATTGGCCGAACGGGAGTCAATGTTGAGGAAATCGCCAATACGTTACGTATTGCGACTATGGGGGAGGCCAACTCACGTAGTGCCAAGTTTAATTTACCCGACAGACAACTGGCTGTGCAGGTGATTTTACCGGAGCATCAACAAAACAATATTGATGTGCTGAATAATCTATATATGAATAGTACAGGGGAACAAGCTGTACCGCTGAAATCGGTCGCTAAAATCGATTCCAGTGATGGGCCTTCACAGATTGAGCGAATTAACCGACAAAGACAGATGTCGATAGAAGCGAACTTGGAAGGACTGACGCTTGGTGAGGCGCTGGAAATAGTGGCACAACTGCCTGAATATCAGCAATTACCCCACAGTGTTTCACAAGTGGAATATGGCGATATGGAATATATGATTGATATGTTCGAGCGCTTTGGCGGCACAATGGTATTCAGTATTTTGTTGGTTTTTGCCATTTTAATCGTGCTGTTTAAGGACTTTATGCAGCCAATTACCATACTGGTCGCATTGCCGTTTTCCATTGGTGGCGCCATTATCGCCCTTGTTCTATATGGCGCCATGATCGATCTACCCGTGATTATCGGTATTTTAATGCTGATGGGGATTGTGACCAAAAACTCGATTTTGCTAGTGGAGTTTATTCTTGAAAAGCAACGTTCAGGAATGCCAAGGGAAGCGGCAATTATTGAGGCGGGTCAGGAGCGTATTCGCCCAATTATCATGACGACATTTGCCATGATTGCTGGGATGATCCCCCTTGTCTTAACCAGCGGTGCGGATGCTGGATTTAGAGCGCCAATGGCTATGGCGGTCATTGGTGGCTTACTGAGCTCGACAATTTTGAGTTTGCTATTTGTACCAGTAATTTACAGTTTGATGGATGATTTAAAGCATAAATTATTACCGCAACTGGCAAAACTCACCTCAGTGACGCAAGAAGACCGCAATATTAAACAGTGGTAAATACAAACCGGCCAATGTGCCGGTTTTTGCTTCATTTAAATAATAATAATCAATCAAAAAAAGAATGTTTATTATCGAATTAACGTACTCAATATGTTTAATTGATATTAATTTTATTAAAATTGAATTAAAGCCATCTAATTGTGAATAGTTTTATTTAAATTAATCATAAAATGAATATATTTTTCCTGATGGTTAAATTTTTTATTTATTTTAAAATTATCAATTGGTTATTTTTTTTCTGGGTGATTGTTTTATTTGTAAAATATTAGCTCTTGCTTTATTACATTTACTTCCTGAATATAGGGGGAGGATTAATATTGATTTTAGGCCTTGAGAGTTATTATGAGTCAATCAGCCCATTCAGAAATAAATAATCAAAAAACGAAAAATGAAAAACGTCGAACAATATGGATGTCTATCGCCACAATAATTATTATCTTATTATTTGTGGCTTATGGTGTTTATTGGTTTTTGGTCTTACGTTTTCAAGAATATACCGACGATGCTTATGTCTCGGGTTTGCAAATTCCGATTATTGCGCAGACAACGGGTAACGTGACCCAAGTTAATTTTGAAAACACTGACTTGGTGAAAGCGGGTGATGTGCTGGTGGTGTTGGATAAAACTAACGCTCAGCTGGCGTTTGAGCAAGCTAAACATGATTTAGCTACCACGGTGCGCAAAACCAAAGAGCTATACATCAACGGTGATGAGTATCAGGCGCAAATACAGAAAAACCGCGTCTCACTTGCGCAAGCACAAAAAGATTACCAACGCCGTGCGGCACTTGGGCGCAGCGGAACCATTTCAAAAGAAGACCTGCAACATTCTCAAGAAGCGGTGCAATTAGCACAAGCTGCGTTGGATATCTCCATTCAGCAATATAATGCGAACCGCGCTTTATTACGCAACACGGCATTAAGAAAACAACCAGCCATCCAACAAGCCGCTGATAGTGTGCGCAGTGCATGGATTAATTTGCAACGCACTGAAATTAAAAGCCCAATGACAGGTTATGTTTCAAGGCGTAATGTGCAAGTCGGTTCCCAAGTGAGCCCTCAAAGCTCTTTAATGGCGATAGTGCCAGTTCAACCTGTTTGGGTGGATGCCAACTTCAAAGAAACTCAGCTTGAAAAAGTGCGCATTGGTCAGCCAGTCACCATCAACAGTGATTTTTATGGTGATGACATTGTGTATAACGGCACGGTAGTTGGCTTAGATATGGGAACGGGAAGCGCATTTTCATTACTCCCTGCGCAAAATGCCACGGGGAACTGGATTAAGGTCGTTCAACGCTTGCCTGTGCGAGTTGAGCTTGACCCTGAGCAAGTGGCAAAACACCCATTGCGCATTGGCTTATCGATGAATGTAACCATTGATATTAAAGACCAAAATGGTCCTGTGTTAGCTGAAGTTCAGCGTACAACACCTGCATTTGAAAGCGATGTGTTAGTGCTGAAATTGGCGGATGTCGACCACATTATCGACAGCATTATCACTGATAATGCGGATTAGCTCGTAAGGAATGGCTGTGGCAGATATCCAACCCCTAAAAGGTGCGAAGCTAGTTTGGGCAACCATCGCATTGTCCTTGGCGACCTTTATGCAAGTACTCGACTCCACCATTGCAAACGTCGCTATCCCGACAATTGCGGGTAACCTTGGTGTTTCCGTCTCGCAAGGTACGTGGGTGATCACCTCATTTGGGGTGTCGAACGCCATTTCAATTGCCATTTCGGGGTATCTTGCTAAGCGCTTTGGCGAGATTCGCGTTTTCCTGTGGGCAACGGCACTTTTTACTTTGTTTTCATTGTTTTGTGGATTCTCTGACAGCCTTGGAATGTTGATTTTATATCGTGTATTACAAGGTGCTGTGGCAGGGCCTGTTATCCCGTTATCCCAAAGTTTGATTATGCGGTGTTACCCACCGAAAATGCAGAATATGGCATTGGCCTTTTGGTCGATGACCATCATTTTAGCGCCCGTATTTGGTCCAATTTTTGGCGGTTATATTAGTGATAACTTCCATTGGGGCTGGATATTCTTTATGAACGTGCCTCTCGGGATTTTCGTGATTATTGTGGGTTCTATTATCCTTAAAGGAATGGAATCGACGGTGGTTAAAGTGCCGTTTAATGTGATTGGCTTGGCGTTATTATCCGTCGGTGTTGGCTGTTTACAAGTGCTATTGGATAAAGGGAAAGAGCTGGGTTGGTTAGCGTCAAATGAGATTGTGATCTTAGCGGTCGTTTCGGCTATCGCGTTGGTATTCCTTGTGATTTGGGAACTGACCGATAAAAACCCGATCGTTGAGCTGTCTTTATTTAAATCGCGTAATTTCACCATAGGTACCATTTCGGTCAGTTTGGCCTATATGGCGTACTTTGGGGCAATTGTATTACTGCCTCAATTGCTGCAAGAGGTGTATGGCTATACCGCGACGTGGGCGGGGCTTGCACTTGCACCAATTGGCTTGTTGCCTGTTTTATTTTCAGCCCCAGTGGCGAAATTATCTGACTTTTTGGATATCCGCTGGATAGTAACTTTTAGCTTTGTCTTTTATGCGATCTGCTTCTTCTGGCGGGCGTATACCTTTGAGCCGAGCATGGGGTTCTCCGCGGTAGTTTGGCCTCAATTAGTGCAGGGCATGGCCGTGGCGTGTTTCTTTATGCCATTGACGACATTGACACTTTCGGGGCTTCCCCCAGAAAAATTGGCGTCGGCTTCCAGTTTGGCAAACTTTTTCCGCACATTAGCTGGGTCAATTGGCACGTCAATTACAACCACGATGTGGAGTGACCGCGAATCTGTGCATCACAGCCAACTTACTGAGTTTATTACGGATTATAACCCTGAGTCGTTGGATATGTACCAAGGCATGGCTGCTCATGGGCTAAGTACGGAGCAGACTTCGGGGTTTATTGCGCAGCAAATTACTAGCCAAGGGTTAATTATCGCAGCGAATGAAATTTTCTGGCTATGTGGCTGGGTGTTTATTGTTCTAATCATTACCGTTTGGTTCGCTAAGCCACCATTTGGTAATAATGCGAAGTAATTGTGAGGACTAGGGCCCCCCTTTATGGGGGCCCTAGTGAGTTATAACTGAGATTTTGGGATAATATTCTCAAACTGGAAAACAGGGCGGTTGGCTTCAACTTCGGTTAACGGCTCAATTTCTTTAAATGTCTTTAAACAGCGAGTAACGAGGTGTTGGTAGTCTCGGGTTCCACTGCTTTTCCACGCAATTTCTTTTTCTGATAATGTTCGTACAACTTTGGCTGGCATACCGACTATTAGGCTATTTTGTGCAAATATGGCCTCTGCTTTGACAAAAGTACAAGCACCAACAATCGAATTTTCACCAATCACCGCACCATCCATAATCACGCTATTCATCCCGACTAAAGCATTACGTTTGATATGGCAGCCATGTAAGATAGCCCCATGACCGATATGGCCATCCTCTTCAATAATGGTGTCAAATTGCGGGAACCCATGCATTACGCAATTATCTTGTACATTTGCCCCATCTTTAATGATTAAACGCCCATAATCGCCACGTAGACTGGCATTGGGGCCGATATAGACATTTTTACCAATGACAACATCACCAATAACAACTGCCGTAGGGTGAACAAAACTGTCTGGACTAACAACAGGTGTAACTCCATCAATTTGATAAAAAGGCATAAAGGCTCCTTAAAGGTTAATTTAAGCGGCAATTTCCCGCAGTACCCCACCAAAACGCCGATAATAAGCGCTAGAAGGTTGAGGAAGTTCACCCACAGTTGTTTCGCTATTCTCTGAAACATATTGCGTTGCAGCTTGGTCGATACGTTGATAAATATTGGTACACAAGTGGCGCGCAATATGCCCTTCCCATTGGGGTGGTAAAAGTTCGTCAGGTAGCAGTGGGTCTTTAAGCGTGACACGGCGATAAAAGTGAATTAAAAGCAGCCGTAACTGAAAACAATGCTCAGGGCTGATTTGTGTTCCCGCATTATCCTTGAGCAATAACGCAAGAGGTCTGAATAATGAAATAAATTGGTGATAATGCTCTGAAATTTCCTGCAAAGACCATGCCTGAGACACCAAGTCTTTCAGGTTTTTTTCTGAGCGACTGTAGGGGTAATCTGCATGAAAATAAATGGCTTGCTCAGTGGCGTTGAGCTCATTTAATAACGCAGGTACATCGCTTTGTGCGCAGCTTGGCGCAGCCATTAAAGACGTATTAAACTGCCCAAATCCTAACCAACCAAGCTCTTTCTTTAATCGAATTTTTTCTTCTTTATCAGCGGCTTCTAGGAGTAATAAATCCCACTTTCCATCCCAATCGGGTTGCTCTGCGAGATAGATTTTTTGTTCTGCACGCCGAAATCGGCTCTGGCCACGAGCAGAAATTCGGTAGTAGCTGCGTCGGCCAATTTTTTCAACATCTAACCAACCTTCTTTTTGTAAACGAAAAACAGAGGTGCGTACAAAGCGGTCAGTAAACCCCATGGGTTCTAGTAATTTGGTTAGGCTACCTAGCCAAACTTCGCCTCCTCGGTGATGTAGTGCATCACCATATAAGGAACTAATGAGCGACGTGCCACTAATGGCCTGGCTAGCAATGGCATGTTGGATAAACTGGTCGAGTTTGGTATTCATTTATGCTTCATCCATAAATTTTCTGTATCAAAATACTTTCTGAATAGTAGACATAAAATGGAATATTGTCTCGTTTGGTTTTTTGCTAAAAATGAGCAGGCAAGTAAGGCATATTAGAGCAATAAGTATTAAATATGCCTTAACTTACTGGTTTAAATGGCAATTCTTGTATCGATAACACGCTCTGCCTTACCTTGTGAACGTGGAATGTCACCGCAATTCACGATGCTGACCCGCGTGCTAATTCCTACCATGGATTTGATACGATGTTTTAGATGATGACAGATATTACAACGTTCATCATAAGTGAGTTGTTCTGGATGTTTGAGCTCAACGCGAATCGATAAGTTATCCATATTGCCTTGGCGACCAATTTCTAATTGGTAGTGTGGAGATAACTCTTTGAATTGCATAATCTGTTCTTCAATCTGAGAAGGGAACACATTTACTCCGCGAATAATCATCATGTCATCAGAACGACCTGTGATTTTACCAATTCGGCGCATGTTGCGATTTACGCCATTCATTAAGTGGGTTAAATCCCGTGTGCGATAGCGAATTACTGGCATAGCCTCTTTTGTAAGGGTAGTGAACACTAACTCACCATGCTCGCCATCCCCTAATGTTTTGAGCGTTTCGGGGGAAATAATCTCAGGATAAAAATGGTCTTCCCAGATGGTTGGGCCGCTAGCACCAGAATCAGCACACTCCATGGCGACACCTGGGCCCATGACTTCTGATAAACCATAGATATCTAATGCTTTGATGCCTAGGCGTGTTTCGATTTCAGTGCGCAGGGATTCTGTCCAAGGCTCAGCGCCAAATACGCCTAATCTAAGTGAGCACTTACTAGCATCGCCACCCATGATTTTTTCGAGTTCGTCAATAATGCTTAGGCAATATGATGGTGTCACCATAATCACATCGGGTTTAAAATCAGCAATTAATTGGGCTTGTTTTTCAGTTTGCCCACCTGACATTGGAATAACGGCGGCACCAAGGCGCTCTGCGCCGTAATGTGCGCCTAAACCGCCGGTAAACAAGCCATAGCCATAAGCCACATGGACCTTATCACCGCGAACGGTTCCCGCAGAACGCAAGCTACGTGCAATTAAATCCGCCCAATTATCAATATCACGTTGCGTGTAACCAACAACCGTTGGGCGCCCAGTAGTACCTGAAGAGGCATGGATACGAATGATCTGGTCCATTGGCACGGCAAACGTACTGAAGGGGTAGTTTTCCCGTAAATCTTGCTTAGTGGTATAGGGGAATTTTTCGATATCGCTTAATTGTTTAAAGTCATCAGGGTGCACGCCTGCATCATCAAATTTTTTACGGTACATTGGCACGTTTTCATAGGCGTGAGTGAGTGTCCACTTCATTCGAGAATATTGTAATGACTCGATTTCATCTCGTGAGGCAAATTCAATTGGGTCGATGCTATCTTGTATCATGCTCATAATTGCCAGTCCTCATAATTATTATGGTAACCAGTTTTCGTTGATAACGTTGCTGGTTTTCGCCTGAGCAGGTGTAGGGTTTCAGGCGGTTATTATTGATATGAATACGTTGTTCAGACTCGTTCGATAATCATGGCGATGCCTTGGCCTACGCCAATACACATAGTGCATAGGGCATAGCGGCCTTGTTTGCGATGCAGTTCATTGATTGCGGCGATGGCAAGCCTTGCTCCGCTCATGCCTAACGGGTGACCTAAGGAAATCGCTCCGCCGTTCGGGTTTACGTGTGGGGCGTCATCGGGTAAGCCTAGCCCCCTCAATACGGCGAGGGCTTGTGCGGCAAACGCTTCATTGAGTTCAATGACATCCATTTGGTCGATAGTTAACCCCGCCATTTTTAAGACTTTTTGTGAGGCTGGTAACGGGCCAATCCCCATCAGCCGTGGTTCAACGCCACAAGTGGCGGTAGCAACAATGCGAGCCCGAGGGGTTAAGCCTTGCTGTTTCGCGATTTGCTCGGATGCAATAATTAACGCAGCTGCGCCATCATTCACACCAGAAGCATTACCCGCAGTGACCGTGCCATTTTCACGAAACGGCGTTTTCAGCTTTTGTAGTTGCTCAAAGGTGGTTTCTGCACGCGGGTGTTCATCTTCGGTAACCACGATTTCGTTTTTACGCTGTTTAATGGTGACAGGGACAATTTCTTGCGCAAAAATACCATTAATTTTTGCAGTTTCAGTACGTTGCTGGCTGCGTAGCGCAAATGCATCTTGGTCTTCACGGCTGATTTGATAGGTTTCTGCCACATTTTCCGCCGTTTCTGGCATTGAGTCAGTACCACATTGTTGTTCCATTAATGGGTTGATAAACCGCCAACCGATTGTGGTATCAAACACTTGGGCTTGGCGTGAAAAAGCGGATTCCTGTTTTCCCATCACAAAAGGCGCGCGGCTCATTGATTCAACGCCGCCTGCAATCATTAACCCGGATTCACCCGCTTTAATACTGCGAGCGGCAAGTGCGATAGCATCCAACCCTGAGCCACATAAGCGGTTGATGGTCGTGCCTGAAACGGAAACGGGTAAACCAGACAATAAACCCGCCATGCGGGCGACATTGCGGTTGTCTTCACCCGCTTGGTTTGCGCAACCTAAAATAATATCATCGGTCAGAGCCCAATCTAACTGTGGGTGCCTCGCCATCAAGGCTTTTAGTGGCAAAGTCGCGAGGTCATCAGGGCGCAGGGAAGAAAGCGCACCGCCATAACGGCCTATTGGCGTACGAACACCATCACAAATATAAGCATCAATCATGGTGATTTTCCTCTAAACGATGCCCTAGGCGATGAGAACGACCTTGGAATAAGGCGAGTATTTTTCCGTTTTGGTTAACTATCTCGACTTCGTATAGCCCGTTGCGCTTACCTTGGTGCTTCATTGTTGCGGTCGCTGTCAGTAAGTCCCCTTCAAAGCCTGGGCGGACAAAATCAATTGAGCACATCGACGCAACAGCAGCATACCCTTGGCTATTGCAGGCGTAAGCAAATGCGGTGTCGGCGAGACTAAACAGTTGCCCCCCATGGCAGGTTTTATGACCATTAAGCATCTTTGCTGTGATGGGCATTTTTAATTGCGCAAAGCCATCTTCGACTTTTTCAATCGACATACCCATTGCTTTTGCGCATGCATCATCGTGATACATAATGTGAGCGGATTGTTGAGCGGTGGTGATATTCGGTACTGAGATCATAGGGACTCCTTAAAAGATAAAGACTGATAACCCGCAGCTAACTGTTTAAGTAATGGATTGGGCCGATAACGGCTATCGCCATAAAACTGTGTGAGTTGCTCGAGTACCGATAGTACGCGTGACCAACCCAGTTGAGCTCCCCAAGCCAATGGGCCTTTGGGGTAGTTCACGCCAAATCGCATGGCATTGTCGGTATCTGGCACAGTTGCAACCCCTTTATTCACCACATCGAGTGCTTCATTGCATAACATCGCCACCGTTCTCATCGTTAAGAGCGCAGGGTAATCTGGTAGTACAATTACGTTTTTTCCAAGGGACTGGAAAAAGGCTATCGCCTGCTGGTTTTGTTGCGTACTGTTTTGTGTTGCGCAGGTTAATGTGATGGCTGTTGCGGCAAGGTAATTTGCCGATAAATCAAAGAGAACCACCGCTTGGTTTGATCGTTGCGCATGAAATGAGGCCAATTCACCATTTGTTAACATAATAATAACGTCATTAACAATAAGGGTGGGAGATTGATTTGACTGTTGTGCTAATCCTTCGAGTGAGATCCCATTTTCAGATAAAAGCTGCGCAAACTCAGGAAATATTTGCCAATCGCCACGGGCTTTTACATTTTGCGGGTGGCTAAGGTGCACTTTTGCTGCAAATGACGCGGTGGGGTGTGGTTTATTATCATCATAATGATAGAAACCTTGTTTTGATTTACGGCCAAAATGCCCCGCTTGCACTAATTCCAATTGCATTAATGAGGTCTGAAAGCGTGGGTCATAACCAAATGCCTGAAATACAGATTCCGTCACGGCATAGTTAACATCATGGCCAATTAAATCAGTAAGTTGTAATGGCCCCATTGCAAAGCCACCGGCATCGCGCAGTGCGCTGTCTAGCGTGGTTGGGGAGCCAATTTGCTCTTCAAGGGCGCGTAAAGTCTCCGCATAAAAAGGTCTCGCAACACGGTTAACAATAAAACCAGGTGTTGAGCGGCAAATTACGGGTATTTTCCCCCATGAGAGAGTTAATGCTTTTAATTGTTCAATCACTTCAAGGGATGTTTCTAGGCCACGGATGACCTCAACCAATTTCATCACTGGGGCAGGGTTAAAAAAGTGCAACCCAGCAAGCCGTTCAGGGTGTTTCAATTGGCAACCAATCGCCGTAATCGACAACGAAGAGGTGTTACTGGCAAATATTGTTGATTCGTGACAAATATCTTCAAGTTCGCCGAAAATAGCTTGTTTTATTGCTAGTTTTTCCGCAACAGCTTCAATGATGAGTTGGGCGCTTGATAATTCAGATAAGCTGTTAGCGATATGAATGTTGGCAATGAGCGTTTCTGTGGTTTTTGAGTCAGCCTTTCCTTGTTCAACACGTTTACGCAAGCGTTGTGCCATGGTGTTTAGGGAATGGCTTAACGTGTCTTGGTTAACGTCAAACAGTAAAACGGTGAGCCCTGCCGTGGCAGCCACTTGTGCAATACCTATACCCATGGTACCAGCACCGATAACAGCGACTGTCTTGATGGTGGAATTCATAGAGAGTGTCATGGTTATCGCCCCTTAAACAGCGGTTCGCGCTTGTTTAAAAAGGCACTTACCCCTTCGCGGTAATCTTCACTTCGTCCCCCTAAACGCTGTAAATCGCGTTCAAGGTCTAGCTGTTCGTCTAAGGTGTTGGTTGCTGCGCAGTAAATGGCTTTTTTGATCAGACCAAGACCGTAGGTGGGTTGTGTCGCAATGTGTTGAGCTAGTTGCAAAACGGTGTCTGTGAGTGCCTCATTTTCAGTGACTTGCCAAATCATTCCCCATTGCAATGCTTGCTCTGCACTGATTTTGTCCCCTAATAATGCCATACCCATTGCTCTGGCATGCCCAGCGAGTTGGGGTAAAAACCAGCTTCCTCCTGAGTCAGGAACTAGGCCAAGGCGGCAAAATGATTGAATAAAACAGGCGCTTTTGGCAGCGATCACGATATCCCCAGCCAATGCGATAGCCGCGCCTGCCCCTGCGGCGACACCATTGACGGCACAAATAATCGGTTTTGGTAAAGCGGTAAGACGGCGGATCAACGGGTTATAGTAGGTTTCCACAGAAAAGCCGAGATCAGGTGCTTCGCTACCCACACTGACATTACGATCGTTGAGATCTTGCCCTGCACAAAAGCCACGGCCTGCGCCAGTGATCACTAAGCAACGTACGGAGTCGTCACGTTCTGCAATTTTGATGGCATCACTTAGCTGGTGGTGCATTTCATCGTTAAAGCTATTGAGCCTATCAGGGCGGTTTAAGGTGATGGTGAGCACGCCATTTTCCAGTGCGGTGAGGATCATCGCTTCGTTTGTCATGGTTATTGTCCTGTAAACTGAGGTGGGCGTTTTTCGAAGAAAGCATCGATCCCTTCTTGGCGATCTTGCGTACCAGCTAAGGCCACAAAATATTGACGTTCTAGCTGTAACCCCTCAGTAAGGTGGCTATCTTGGGCGTGAACTAAGGCGGCCTTTGCTGCGCGCACAGCTAAAGGTGCGTGGGTTGCAATACGTTGCGCAAGCTGCTGAGCGCGTTCGAGAACCAAATCATCGACACAAATTTCACTGACTAACCCCGCTTGGAGTGCGCGTTTAGCATTAATCGATTCCCCTGTTAGTACCATTTGCATGGCTAAAGATTTGCCTACTGCACGGATCAAACGTTGCGTACCGCCCGCCCCGGGCATTAAACCGAGGGTAATTTCGGGCAACCCAAAACGGGTGGATTCTCCAGCAATCACCATGTCACTGGCGAGGAGCAGTTCGAAGCCCGCTCCGAGTGCATACCCATTGGCGGCAGCGATAATGGGTTTTGATATCATGGATAAACGACGCCACACTTGAGGGCGTTTATCTATCATCGCACTGGCGATAGTTTGCTGTTGTAGCTCTTTAAGATCCGCGCCTGCTGCAAAGAATCGCGGGTTGCCAGTGATTACTATCGCACCAATTTGCGCATTGTTATCAGCCGCTTCAAGGTGTTGTACCAGGAGTTCAAGGCACGGTGTGCTGAGTGCGTTGCGCACTTCGGGGCGGTTCAACGTTAGGGTGAGAACGCGCTGGTTTTGTTGAGATAAAATCCACGGATTTTCCATTACGCTTCCTATACGTCAAAGTCTAAAACAACGCCATCGCCCTTCGGCCATGCTTGGCAACTTAAGATGTACCCATCGGCGATTTGGTCTGGTTCGAGGCTGTAGTTGACGCCCATTTCGACTTCCCCTGAGCGCAATTTGCATTTACAAGTTGCGCACACGCCCCCTTTACATGCGTATGGCAGGTCGGCACCTTGGCGCAATGCGGCATCTAAAATGCTGTCATCTTGGCTGTCCATGCTGATATCCAAAGTGCGGCCATCAAGGTGAATGCTCACTTGGCGTGTTTCATTAGACTTCGCTGAAGTCGGTTTAAATTTTGCCCCTGATGTGTTGAAGCGCTCAGTGTGAACGAATTCTTTTGGCATGCCGTAATTGACGAGGGTGTCATGCACTTCATCCATCATACTTTCAGGGCCGCAGATAAACGCACGGTCAAATTGTTTGAAATTTAACAATGTATTGCCTAATGCAGAAAGCTGCTGTTGGCTAATACGACCGCTAAGAAGTTCGCTATCTTGAGGTTCTTGGCTAAAGAGATAAAGCACTTGAAAACGCGCAGCAAAACGGTTTTTTAAGTCCGCAATATTTTCTTTAAACATCACTGAGCGGCTATTACGATTGCCATAAATCAACACAAAGTGGCTTTTAGGCTCGGTTTGCAATGTGGCTTTAATGATGGAAAGCAAAGGGGTGATCCCAGAGCCTGCGGCAACGGCGAGGTAATGCGCATGGGTATGTGTTTCAGGCTGGTAACCAAACTGCCCCTGCGGGATCATCACATCAAGGCTATCGCCGACATTCAGTTGTTGATTGATAAAATTGGAAAATCGCCCTTCATAAATAGCTTTTACACCAATTTTTAGTGTCTCTTCGTCGGGTGAGCTGCAAATGGAGTAGCAGCGGCGCAAATTTTCACCATTAATGGCGGCTTTTAAGGTGAGGTGTTGCCCTGGGCGATAGCGATATTGTTCGCGCAAGGCGTCAGGAACATTGAACGTCACCGCAACGGCGTCAGGGGTGTCACGCTCAATGGCGGCAATACTTAAACGATGAAATACAGTCATATGAATGCCCCTAAATACATTTAAAGTAATCAAACGGCTCTAAGCATTTGGTGCATTTATATAATGCTTTGCATGCCGTTGAACCAAATTCACTAATTTTTTCTGTTTGTTCGCTATCACAGCGTGGGCAGCGTATCGCCCCTTTGTGTTCAGGGTGTTCGCAAGCGGTGCCTTGTGGTGGTGCGATACCAAACTCGCGTAAGCGCTTTTTGGCATCTTGATTCATCCAGTCGGTTGTCCATGCGGGGGTTAACACCACTTCGATATCAATCTGTTCAAAGCCTGCATCACCCAAAACTGTTTTAATTTCATTGATTAAAAACTCGGTGGCTGGGCAACCTGAATACGTAGGTGTAAAAAGAACTTTCCAACCTTGATTGTTTGGGAGCACATTGCGGATCATGCCAAGATCAGTAATAGAGAGTGCAGGCAGCTCAGGATCGGGAATTTGATGCAGCTGTTGCCAGATCTGATGAACGTGGGGTGATTGAAGCTCGCTTAATTGCAGTCTCTGTTCCATTGCATCACCACTGGCTATTTGGGTAAGCGCGTTGCATAAATTGCAATTGCGTTAAGAGCAGGCCAAGATGCTCTGTGTGGCTGCCTTGCTTGCCCCCTAAACGGTAGGCGTCTTTTTCAGGCACGCTGAGTGTGGCATCTTCAAAGGTTTCAGTGATGGTAGTTAACCATGTGTCTTTCAACGAACGCGGGTCTACAGCGAAACCTGCTTCACTGAGGGTAATTTCAATGTTATCCGCGTGGAAAAGCTCACCTGTAAAGCGCCATAATTCATTGATGGAGTGTTGAATTCGTCGGTGGCTTTCCGCTGTGCCATCCCCTAAACGGATCATCCAATTACGGCTAAAACGGAGGTGGTAAATAACCTCTTTGAGGGATTTCTCTGCAATAGCCGAAAGCTGTTCATCGCGGCTGTGGATCAGGGCTTCATACAATGGAACGTGATAAGCATCCATAAAGAACTGGCGCACTAAGGTGTCACCAAAGTCATTATTAGGTTGCTCAACGAGTAACAGATTGCTGAATTCTCGTTCGTCGCGCAGAAAAGCCAGTTTGTCTTCATCACAGTCAGCGCCTTTTAACTGGGCAGCGTAGCTTAAAAAATTGCGGGCTTGCCCCAGCAAATCAAGGCCAATATTGGAGAGTGCGAGGTCGATTTCAATTTCAGGTGCATGTCCACACCACTCACACAAGCGCTGAGCCAGAATTAAGGGTGAGTCACCGAGGTGTAATGCGTAATGATGAAGCTGTTCTTGTTGGTTCATGGACAACTCCTTACATGTTCTTAATACCATCAGGGATGGTATAAAACGTCGGGTGGCGGTAAACCTTGGTGTCGGCGGGGTCAAAGAATGTGCTTTTATCTTCTGGCTGCGATGCAATTAAATGCGTCGCTTTGACGACCCAAATGGAGCACCCTTCGCTGCGTCGGGTATAGGCATCGCGGGCGTTCTCTAACGCCATTTGATCGTCTGCCGCATGTAAACTTCCTACATGGCGGTGTGCTAAACCCTGTTTACTGCGAACAAAAACTTCATATAAAGGCCAATCTTGGTTACTCATGGTATTTTCCTTTTTTGGGCATCGGTCAGTCATTTAAGCTGCGGATTTCACCGCTTTTTGCTTGTGGCTATGTGCCATGGCACCTTCACGCACCCATGCGCCGTCTTCCCAGCCTTTGCGCTTTGCACTGAGGCGTTCATGGTTACAAATGCCGTTACCTTTAATCACTTGGTAAAACTCTGCCCAATCAATTTCCCCAAAGCGGTAGTGACCCAACTCGTCATCCCAAGCTAAATCAGGATCAGGAATGGTCATACCGAGTGCTTCGACTTGTGGAACTGTGTTGTCGACAAACTTTTGGCGTAGCTCGTCATTGCTGAAGCGTTTGATTTTCCACGCCATACTTTGAGCACTGTGCGGGGAATCAGAGTCATTAGGACCAAACATGGTTAGAACAGGCCACCAGAAGCGGTTTATCGCATCTTGCAGCATGGCCTTTTGTTCATCAGTCCCTTGTGCCAGTGCCATAACTGCCTCATAGCCTTGGCGTTGGTGAAAACTTTCTTCCTTACAAATTTTCACCATGGCACGTGCATAAGGGCCGTACGAAGCGCGGCACAGCGCCACTTGGTTCACAATTGCGGCGCCATCTACTAGCCAGCCAACGACCCCGACATCCGCCCAATTCAGCGTGGGGTAATTAAAAATGGAGGAGTACTTCATTTTTTCATCAAGCAGCTTTTGATAGATATCTTGGCGAGAGCAGCCAAGGGTCTCCGCAGCGCTGTAGAGGTATAAACCGTGGCCTGCTTCATCTTGAATTTTGGCCAGTAATATCGCTTTGCGACGTAGTGTGGGTGCCCGTGTTAGCCAGTTGGCTTCTGGAAGCATCCCCACGACTTCAGAGTGAGCATGTTGACCTATTTGGCGGATAAGATTCTGTCGGTAAGCATCGGGCATCCAATCCTTGGGTTCGATGGAAATATCTGCTTCGATTTTGGCTTCGAAGCTAGCCTGATTTATATTGCTCATTGATTTTTCCATTAAGTGATTCGTAATTTTCATTTAAAATTAAAATATCGAATCATGTTTATTTAACATTAATGCTAGAAACTGTTAACAAAAAGATCAATGTTCATTAACTTGATTTTGCGATTCACTTCACAAGGTTTTAAATTAAATCCAATAGAATCAATCAAATAAGAATACTTTATTTTATGTGGGTTTAGTGGGAAAGAGATTTTACAACTAATTTGTTCTTAATTTGTTAAATTTAAATTAGTATCTATGATTGTTTTTATGATACATATTTAAACATCAATTTTGTTTATTGCCTTTATTTCTGGAGACGGATATGCAGCATTTAACAAGTTACATTATGGGGAAGTGGGTACAGGGTAAGGGTAAAGAGCGGACGATTTACCATGCACTTACCAACCAAGCTTTATATGCAGTGACAACAGAAGGGCTCCCGTTATCTGAGAGTTTGGCCTATGGGCGAAATGTGGGGGGCGAAACGTTGTCTGCGATGACATTTCAGCAGCGGGGCCAGATGCTAAAAGCGATCGCCAAGTATTTGTTGGAACATAAAGCTGAGCTTTATGCGATTTCTGCACAAACTGGGGCAACAAAAGCAGATAGTTGGGTGGATATTGAAGGGGGAATTGGAACGTTATTCGCCTATTCAGGGCTAGCAAGTAGAGAGCTCCCCGATGACACTATTTGGCCAGAAGGCGATATGGTTCCACTGTCTAAGCAGGGGCAGTTTATTGGCCACCATATTTTGACATCCCGCCGTGGTGTGGCTTTGCATATTAATGCGTTTAATTTTCCTTGCTGGGGAATGTTAGAAAAGCTAGCCCCCACATGGTTGGCGGGTATGCCTGCCATCATTAAACCCGCTACGGCATCAGCCCAAGTTACCCAAGCAATGGTGAAATTGATGACCGACAGCGGTCTTGTCCCTGAAGGGGCTATTCAGTTGGTTTGTGGTGGTGTCGGGGATATGTTTGATTATCTTGATTTTGAGGACGTAGTCACGTTCACGGGATCAGCCCCAATAGGGCATATGCTTAAGTCACACGCTCGTATTATTGACAAATCGGTACCTTTCACCATGGAAGCCGACTCGCTGAACTGTGCGATCTTAGGTCATGATGTTCAACCTGAACAGCCAGAATTTACGTTGTTTATCAAAGAAGTTGCCCGCGAGATGACCGCGAAAGCAGGGCAGAAATGTACGGCAATCCGCCGTATTATCGTGCCGAAAAATCAACTAGAAAATGTTAAACAAGCACTACTCAAACGCTTATCAGGTATCACCGTGGGAGACCCTGCTGTTGATGGGGTTCGCATGGGAGCGTTGATTAATTTAGAACAGCGGCAAGATGTGCAAGATAAGGTGGATTATCTGTGTAGCAATGGCTGTGAAGTGCTCTGTGGTGGGCAGTTTGAACAACTAGAAGTGATCGGTGCGGATAGTCAAAACGGGGCATTTTACCCTCCCACACTCTTGTATTGTGCAGAGCCGTTTAAATCTTCAGCCGTTCATGAAACCGAGGCTTTTGGCCCAGTTTCCACACTAATGAGTTACGAAAATCTTGAGCAAGCGGTACAGCTTGCCATTTTAGGGGGCGGCAGTCTTGCAGGTACATTAGTGACCGCGGATGCGCAAGTGGCTCAATCGGTGATCCGTGCGAGTGCGCGAGCGCATGGGCGTATGTTGGTGCTAAATGAGGCATCAGCAGTCGAGTCTACGGGGCATGGTTCGCCATTGCCACTTTTAGTACATGGAGGACCTGGGCGTGCAGGTGGTGGGGAGGAACTTGGTGGGTTGAGAGCCGTGAAGCATTATATGCAGCGCACAGCGATTCAAGCTAGCCCATCGATGTTAACCGCTATCAACCAGCAGTGGCTCCGTGGTGCAGATACCGTAGCTGATGTAGTCCATCCTTTTAGAAAACATTTTGAAGACTTAGTGATTGGCGATACTTTGCTTACCGCAAGGCGCACCGTCACAGAAGCAGATATTGCAAACTTCGCTTGCTTAAGTGGAGATAATTTCTATGTTCACGTGGACAAAATCGGTGCGGCACAATCCCTGTTTGGTGAGCGTATTGCACACGGCTATTTTGTCGTTTCAGCGGCAGCAGGCTTGTTCGTTGATGCGGGTGTTGGGCCCGTTATTGCGAATTACGGGATGGAAAACTTGCGTTTTATTGAGCCTGTCAAAATCGGCGATACCATCCAAGTTCGCCTAACGTGCAAGAAAAAGATTAAAAAACCGCAAAAAATCACAGAAGATAAACCGAATGGTGTCGTTGAATGGGATGTGCAAGTCTTCAACCAAGATGATACCGCTGTAGCGCTTTATAGCATTTTGACGCTGGTGGAACGTCGTCAAGGGGACTTCCATTAATCAATAATTGCTATAAATTTCTGGTGAACAAATAGGTGCTTTTTCAATCATTTTCTGTTGTGATGGGGAAATGACCAACGAAATGTAAGGAAACAGAGATGAAAACGCACCATCAAGCGGTTTATCAACAATTTGATGAGCAAGCCAATGCCTATTTAACCAGTGCAGTCCATGCCCAAGGTGAGGATTTACTCGCCTTGCAGCAGCGGCTACAGGGTTGTCAGGATGAAAACATCCTTGATCTCGGTTGTGGTGCAGGGCATGCGAGTTTTTGTGCGGCGCTACAGGTGAAATCGGTCACTGCATATGATCTGTCTGACTCGATGCTGAGTGTTGTGGCGAAGAGTGCACAGGAGCGCCAGTTAACCAATATAACGACTTGCAAAGGCACGGCTGAGCAATTACCGTTTGCGGACAATCATTTTGATCGGGTGATTAGCCGCTATTCTGCACACCATTGGCATGATGTTGAAAAAGCGCTGCGTGAGGTTCACCGAGTCCTGAAAGTTGGTGGGAAAGGTATTTTTATCGATGTTATCTCGCCGGGCCATCCATTATTGGATATTTACCTGCAAACCGTTGAAGTGCTAAGAGATACGTCGCATATTCGTGATTATTCCGCAGGGGAATGGTCTGGAATGTTTAATAATGCAGGGCTATTTGTTAGTGCAGTGCAAAGCTTCCGTTTACCCCTTGAATTTACCAGTTGGGTCGAGCGGATGCGAACGCCACAACCATTGGTTGAGGCTATTCGCCAATTCCAAAATACACTGAGTGATGAAGCAAAACAGCATTTTGCAGTACAAGCAGATGGGTCATTTACCTCTGATGTAATGCTGTTTGAGTTTCATCGTCAATAAGCTATTATTTCGCAATAAACTGCGCTTGGTTAAGTTGGCTGAGCGCAGTATTCACTGCAAAAATCTCACCCCGGACATCAGGTACACCAAAGGCTTTTAAACGCGCGCTATGTTTGGTTAAGTAAGCTTTTGCCTCTAACTCAGAAGCAAACAGGTAAACACCGCCTGCCATTTGGGTTTGTTGGTTTTCAGTCCAAATTTTCCAGATAAAACCGGGTTCTTGGTTGATTGACTCAGCTAAGTCATTCATTGCTGCTGTCATTTCTTCGCCCCATGGGCCTTGGTATGGGAAGTCTACCTGTAAAATTACGCTCATTGATTGTATCTCCTTATCATTAGGCTTGCATAATAACCATTAACACAAATAATAACTTTGCTATTTATCGTATTTAAGACTATTGCGTTTACCTGCTTCAAAGGCTTCCAATGTGTTTAAACGCGCTTGTTTGTGATCAACGATAGGCATAGGGTAATCAATGGTTGTATTATTTTCTTCTGCCCATTCATGAGGGGTATGGATAAATTTATCAGGGATATCACCTAATTCGGGGAGCCAATGGCGAATAAATGAGCCTTGTGCATCAAACTTTTTCCCTTGTGTGGTGGGGTTGAAAATACGAAACCATGGGGAGGCATCCACACCGGTAGAGGCAGACCATTGCCAGCCACCATTATTGGCCGCTAAAGTCCCATCAATGAGCTGGGTCATAAAGTATTTTTCCCCTTTTCGCCAATCGATGAGCAAATCTTTGACTAAGAAGCTCGCTACAATCATTCGTAACCGATTATGCATCCAGCCAGTGGTATTCAGTTGTCGCATCGCTGCATCAACAATTGGGTAACCCGTTTGCCCGCTTTTCCATGCCTCGAAATCAGTAGGTGAATCATTCCAATGAATATGTTGCGTCCATTGAATAAAGGGCTGGTGACGGCACAGGTGAGGAAATGCCACTAAAAGATGGGTATAAAATTCACGCCAAACCAGTTCGTTTAACCAAGTAAAAGCGCCACTATCAGGGTAGTCAAGAACCTGTGGGTTTTCAGCTTGTAAGCGATTGAAGCACTGGCGAGGTGATAGCACCCCAACAGCGAGATATGGTGATAACTGGCTGGTGCCATCAATGGCGGGAAAATCTCTATCATGTTGGTAGTCTGCAACTTTTTGAGCGCAGAACTGCCTGAGCTGCTTTAAAGCGGCTTGTTCGCCCGCTGGGAAAGATTGCCCGATTTCTTGATGCTCATGGGGAAATAGCGGCGAGCTTGTCTCAATCCTTAATGGTTTTGAACGTTTGTCTGGTGCGCGTAATGAACGACAATCGGTGACGGTGAGTTGGGTGAGAAAAGCACGGCGAAATGGGGTATAAACTTGGTACATTTCGCCTTTTTGGTTTGTTACTGCGCCGGGGGGAAGTAACAACGCATCATCGAAAGCATGGATATGCATTGGTGGTGCGTGTTCTATCAGCCATTCATCGCGCTTTTTTTCATTCCATTCATACTGCCGATTGAAAAACAGGGCATCGGCCTGCTGTTCTTTGGCGTAATCCAGCACCCATGTAGCGGCATCGGCAAAACTTGCGGCAGTATGGCAAATAAGTGGAATGCCTAGTTGCGCAAGGGAATGCTGTAATTCCACCAAATTTTGGTGAATAAAGGCGATTTGCCGCGCAGAAACATCGTGTTGTTGCCATTGCTCTGGTGTTGCGGTGTAGAGGGCGATGACATTGGCCTGCGGATCAGCGCAGGCCGAGGAAAGCGCTTTGTTATCGGTGACGCGTAAATCATGACGAAACCAAATAAGATGACAAACTTGCTTTGCTGCCATCGCTTTCCTCCTAGGGCTAGTCTAATTTAGGATGCTGATTAATTAACGACTGGCGTTTTTTCTCAAGCTCAGCAATTTGTTGGTCAATATCTTCAACTCTTTGCTCAATATTGTCAAAGTGCTCACTTAAGATTTCCTTCGCTTCTGCTTTATCCGATGCTGCTGGCGTCGCACCACGCAATGGCTTGTTTGCGGTTTCTGGCATGCGAATACCCGTGTATAAACCAATTAATGCAATCACCATCAAGTAATAGGCTGGCATATATAAATCCGTGGTGGATTCAACTAACCAAGCTGCAACGGTTGGTGTCGCACCCGCAATTAATACCGAAATATTAAAGGCGATGGCTAAGGCACTATAACGAATATGTGTCGGGAAAATGGCTGGTAAAATTGATGCCATGACCCCAGTAAAACAGTTTAGTAATACCGCTAGGATCAGCAATCCGACAAAAATTAACCCAACTGAGCCGCTGTTAATTAGCATAAAAGCAGGGTAAGCCAGTAGAACTAAACCGACACTACCGATGATGACAAACGGACGGCGGCCTATTTTGTCGCTGGTTAAGCCAATCACAGGCTGAACAAACAGCATCCCAATCATAATGGCGATAATAATCAACACACCATGGTCAGTTGAATAATTCAGGTTATGTGATAAATAACTTGGCATATAAGTCAGCAGCATGTAATACGTGACGTTAGTCGCAATCACTAAGCCCACACAAATTAATAAACTTTTCCAATATTTAGATGCCACTTCGCGTACGGAAACTTTTGGCGGATTTTGGATATTCGCCTTATCTTGTTTTTCCAGTGATTCAATGTGCTGTTGGAAAGCAGGGGTTTCTTCAAGGGAATGACGTAGATACAACCCAATGATCCCTAAAGGTAAGGCTAAGAAGAATGGAATTCTCCAGCCCCAATCATGGAAGTTCGCCTCCCCAACAATACTGGAAATCAGGACAACCACGCCAGCACCTAGTACGAAGCCAGCAATAGAACCAAAGTCTAACCAGCTTCCCATAAAACCACGTTTACGGTCGGGGGAATACTCGGCAACAAAGATTGCAGCTCCTGAATATTCACCACCCACAGAGAAGCCCTGAGCTAATTTGGCAACCAATAACAAGATGGGTGCCCAGATACCAATGCTGTCATAAGACGGGATAAGGCCGATACAGAAGGTACTTATCGCCATAATGATGATGGTCATCGACAACACTTTTTGTCGGCCATATTTATCGCCTAAGACACCAAATACCACGCCCCCTAACGGTCTGACTAAAAAGGGAACGGAGAATGTAGCAAGTGCAGCAATCATCTGAACGCTCGGTGATGCGTCTGGAAAGAAAACTTGACCTAAGACGTAGGCTAAGAAGCCGTATACACCAAAATCAAACCATTCCATCGCATTACCCAGTGAAGCAGCGGTAATTGCTTTTTTTAATTTACCATCATCAATGATTGTAATGTCATTAATATTTAAGGGTTTTTCTTTTTTCTTCTTGAACTTCATAAAACCATCCTCTTATTTGAATTTTAACAACGAGATAAATCGCATTTAAGGTGTGGGTTTTCATACTTCAATAACGTGAAAATCTTATTATTTAGAATAGACGCTGTATGAATATTTGATAAGTGTTAAGTGTTTATAGTAGTGATACTAAATAATGGAGCGATACAGCAGAGATAGAGGAAAAATAGGGAATGTTTTTTTTAAATAAAGCAAAGTAACCACCTGAAAATAACTAAACAAGTCACCTATAATACATTAAAATCTTGAAAATGTAAAATTGGCGGACTTTCATTCGGAGTTAATGGATTGTTTAGCGTTTTATTTCAGATTGTTAGATTTATACCAATATGTTATTTCTATCGATAATATACTAAATGAATAAGTCGATTTATTGATTGTAAATTTGTTAATAATCAATCGATTACATTTAATTTTTTCCAAATTCTTCTATGCTGAATATTCTATGGGTTTTGGGAGAATAATATGAATACGTCAGTGAAAATATCTGCAATTAATGTTTATCACCCGTCAGGGGTTAGAAATAATGATTATTTCATTGTGAAACACCCAGAAATAAAAAATATAGCGAAGATGTTAGAGTCATTCGGCTGTGATAAACGTTATATTGCGGATCCGGCAAGTGAAAATGTCTTAACGATGTCAATTAAAGCAGCAAAGCCTATTATCCAAGATGATGACATCGATATTATTCTTTTTGCATCCACGACGATTGAATATATTTCCCCCATTCATGCTATTCACCTGCATGGAGAATTAGATATTCAGCATAGTTGTGTATGTATAGATATGAACAGTAATTGTTTGGGGATGATAACGATATTTGAGCAAGCCGCAATGATGTTAAAATCTAAAGCATCTTATCGTAAGGCATTAATTGTCGCTTCTGATTTTTTATCTCGTTTTACTAATCCAAATGAATTAGTGCCCAATGCCTTAATGGGGGATGCCGCTGTTGCTATGGTACTGGAGAAGACGGAGGATAATTCAGGTGCTGGATTAATTGATAGCATGTATTTTACGGATAGTCAGTTTGTGGACACTATTGTCTACCCCCGCTATGGCGTTTCGCAATCTACAAATATGAAGGCAGAAAAGCTTTATTGGAATAATTTTACGGGCGCTCAAAGTTTAGATTTTGCTATCGAGGGTATTAAATATCAACTCGAAAAACACCATCTTCAATTACAAGATATTAGTTGTTTTTTCTTCTCCCAATTATCAAAAGGAGGTATTAGTACAATAAAAAAAGGATTAAATATCTCTTGGGATAATATTGAGTATATAGGTGATGAATATGGTTACACAGGTGTAAATAGCCCATTTGTTGCCTATGCGAGTCGTTTGAAAAAAGGGTTACTTCATGATGGTGACTTGATTATTTTCTGGTCATTAGGTGCAGGTTATCAAACGGGTGTTTTGTTGTGGAAAGTATAACGTGATCATTTGGAAATTGATTGGATAATTATATCGTTCATTTTACGATGTTCTTATTATGTTGATTAATATTAACAATAAACTCTTAATTTATTCCGTTATTGTCATCTTCTTTTGATAATAACGGAGGATTGTGTTGTTCTCTTTTATAATGGATTTGATAAGTAGGAATGAATAATTGACTTGGTTACAATCAAATAAATGATTGCAAATAAGTTTGATAATCAGAGAGAACGTTAAGATTCGAAATGAATTTTACCGAATTTCTAAAAAAGTGCGTGTGGTATTTTAGCAAACGACAATATTGCACGTATGACCTCCGACTGAGAAGAGTGCCATTATGAAAAAACAGAGTGTTGCATCCTATATTGCGAAAGTACTTGATAATGCTGGAGTTAAACGTATTTGGGGCGTTACTGGAGATTCATTGAATGGCTTAACCGACAGCTTGCGCCGCCAAGGGGCAATTGAATGGTTAGGCACTCGCCATGAGGAAGTAGCTGCATTTGCCGCAGGCTCAGAGGCTCAGCTTACTGGAAAACTGGCCGTTTGCGCAGGGTCTTGTGGGCCAGGGAATATGCACCTTATCAACGGATTATATGATTGTCACCGTAATCGAGTGCCTGTGTTGGCGATTGCTGCGCATATACCATCCAGTGAAATTGGCAGTAATTATTTCCAAGAAACTCACCCAACAGAACTCTTTCGTGAATGCAGTCACTACTGCGAAATGGTCTCTAACCCTGAGCAAATTCAACAGGTGCTCGGTATTGCAATGCGTAAAGCTATTTTGAATAAAGGGGTATCTGTTGTTGTTATTCCGGGGGATATTGCATTAAAAGACGCACCTGAAACCGCCAAAGACACATGGTATCAGCCCCAAGCGCCGTTGGTTATGCCACAGCGTTCAGAAATCGAACAATTAGCGCAAGCGCTGAATGAATCTAAAAATGTCACATTATTCTGTGGTAATGGCTGCGCAGGCGCACATGATGAAGTGATCAAACTCGCCGAAACGTTAAAAGCCCCTGTCGTTCACGCACTGCGCGGTAAAGAACACATTGAATGGGATAACCCATACAGTGTCGGAATGACAGGTTTAATCGGTTTTTCATCGGGTTATCATGCAATGATGAATGCCGATACCGTTGTGTTGCTTGGAACACAATTCCCATACCGTCCTTTCTATCCGAATGATGCGAAAATTATTCAAATTGATATTAATGCAGGTAGCTTAGGGTCTCACTGCCATATTGATATGGGCCTGATTGGCGATATTAAAGCGACTCTAGACGCTTTGCAGCCGCACCTGCAGGCTAAACAAGATAATAAACATCTTGAGAGCGCGTTGAAACATTACGAGGAAGCGCGTAAAGGGTTAGACGACCTCGCAAAACCGGGTCATGAAGGATTAATCCATCCGCAGTACTTAGCAACTAAAATTAGTGAACTGGCCGACGATGATGCAATCTTCACTTGCGATGTAGGAACACCAACCGTGTGGGCTGCACGTTATTTGAAAATGAATGGTAAACGTCGTTTAATCGGTTCGTTTAATCATGGTTCAATGGCAAATGCGATGCCACAAGCCATTGGTGCTCAAGCGGTTGATAAAAAACGCCAAGTAGTTGCCATGTGTGGTGATGGTGGATTCAGCATGTTAATGGGGGATTTTATTTCTCTCTCACAAATGCAGCTACCAGTTAAAATTATTATTCATAATAATGGTGTACTGGGCTTCGTTGCGATGGAAATGAAGGTCGCGGGTTTTTTAACTGCTGGAACAGATTTGCAGAACCCGAATTTTGCGGCGATTGCGAATGCAGCGGGTATTAAAGGTATTCGAGTCGAAAAAAGTGAAGACCTCGACGGTGCACTTAAAGAGGCCTTTGCCCACGATGGCCCTGTGGTGGTGGATGTTTTAACCGCAAAACAAGAGCTTTCAATGCCACCTGAAATTGCTGCGCAAGAAGCAAAAGGTTTTAGTTTGTATATGTTAAAAGCCATTATGAGCGGTCGCGGTGATGAAGTCGTTCAATTGGTGAAAACTAACTGGCTGCGTTAAGACGGGTTGTTAGTTAAGCAAGGAGCCCAATCAATTGGTTGGGCTTTTCAGTTTATAGTTATAATTCAATACCCTGCGGCAGACTGGCTGCGCCATAAATGAGCTGCGACGAGCGCTCGCCATGGTGAAAATTGCATCAACCATTTTTCTGTTTCTTTCGCTGTTGGCTGCTCTTGACTGGCTAATAATGTTTGCAAGTTACGTCTTACAGCCACATCACCATGCAAAGAGCCATCGAGATAATTAAAGCCTCGCAAGAGAGCATAACTGACCGTCCAAGGGCCAATCCCTTTAATTTTGAGCAGTTGCTCTGTAAGCTCATCAGCATTGTCATGGGTGACTTGTACTGATAAATCAATCTGTTGGTTTTTAATTGCTTCGCATAGCGCCCTGAGTGCAACAATTTTCCCTAATGAAAAACCTGTTTGTCGGAGAGTATCATCACTGACTAAATCCACTTGTTGGATATCAGGAAAGCACCAAATCCCCGATGAATGCTGTATGCCCACAGCCTGTATAAATCGCCGGCGGATTGCGATAGCGGCATGGACACTAATTTGCTGCCCAATAATTGCCCAAACTAAGGCTTCGAAAGCATTAGAGGATTGATAAATTCTTAGTCCTTTTTGTTTTTCAATAAGTTGTCCAAGCACTGGGTCTGTTAGGTAAAGCGTTTCAAATTCATTAACGGGTTGATGTAAGCCCAATAAGTGTTTCCCAAGGGCGCTGAGTTCTGTTTCAGTGGGGGAGATATTGGAAGAATCAATATCCAAAGAAATTGTTGCATACTGATTTTCTATCGCTAACTGAATGTTGGCAGGACAATTTTGCCAGATTAGGCCTTTTTGCAAACAATTATCGACAACAATCTCCGCCACATTTTGTTGGTCTCTTAAGTGAAAGGCAAAAAAGTCCTCAGAGCGATAAGGTTGTGGGAGCGGTAAATTAACAGTAAATGTTTGCATTATGATGACCTTATAAGATTTTTCTTTAATCCCAATATATTGTGTATTGATGCATTAGGTAACTCATATTTTAGTGAACAAGTATGTTATCTTAATAAGATTGATTATTTCGTAAATGACATGGCGTTTATATTTAATAAGGAAGTGAAATGAAAACTGAAGATTGCAGTTCATCTCATAACCCGCCAATCCCTTCTAAGCCTGTACCTGAATTAACAGGGATTGGTGGTTGGCTAATTTTGCCTATGTTAGGGATTGTGCTATCCATTATTATTCTCCCATTTGCGATTTATGGGCAAAATATTCAGGTTATTGAGTATTGGGATGAGTTAACCAACCCTCAATTTGATACATTCATTCCCTTATTTAAAGAACTTATTTATTTTGAGCTTTTAGGGAATGCGATTCTATACGCTTTATTACTTTTCTTGTGTTATGTCTTTTTTACGAAGAAAAAGCTCACGATTAAAATTTACATTTTCTTCCAGCTATTTGCTTTAGTGTTGACGGTTTCAGATATTATACTGGCAGGCACATTATTAGATTTAGAGGTTGAAGCGTCAGATATTCGCGACATTCTTCGTGCTCTGATTGGCTGCGCAATTTGGATACCGTATTTTTTGGTTTCTAAGCGTGTAAAAAATACTTTTGTGAATTAAATACCGTCATAGAGGTGAAGTGATGATTTATTGCAAAAGAGTGTACGACCCGACAACTGAAAATGATGGTTACCGTGTTTTGGTCGACAGGCTGTGGCCCAGAGGAATTAAAAAAGCTGATTTACAGTGTGATGAGTGGAACAAAGAGGTCGCTCCTTCTAACGAACTACGTAAGTGGTTCCATCAACATACCGACCAATTCGAGCAATTTGTGCAGCAATATCATGAAGAATTAAATAATACGCAGGCGTGGAAAGCGTTAGTTGCACAGGCGCAACGAGGCAACTTGACGCTATTGTATAGCGCAAAAAATACAGAACATAATCAAGCGATTGTACTCAAAGAATACATTGAAGAGAAAATACAGGATAAAAAGGTTCGTTAAATGGAGAATTCTCAACCCACTGTTCAATTAGAGCAGGTTGCCGCTCAAGTCGTCCCACAACCTGCGCCGAAAAAATCGCTTGAAGGGCTAGGGGGTTGGTTGATTTGGCCAGTCATTGGGCTGTTTTATATGTTGTATAAAATGGTCATGATGCTAATGCAAGACATCACCCAAGTGAAAACAGTGTGGCCGCTTGCCACGCAGGTTGATTCCGACTTTTATGTGTCAGGGTTTTCAACGGCTTATTACCTGTTACAAACGGGTTATGGGGTAATCATTGCATTACTATTGTGGAACTTTATCGCGGCAGTTAAATGGAAAAAAAGTGCTAAGTGGTTATTTATCATAACCATGTTGTTGTACACCTTGATGGTGTTTGCTTCTCGCTTTGTCTTCCCTTATGCATTCGGCATGGAAATCAATTACTCAAATGTTATCACTGCAATTAATGGCAGTTTCTATTGTGTGTTATGGATACCGTACCTTTTAGTCTCTAACCGCGTCAAAAACACGTTTATTCGCTAAAAATGAACCGCCTTTCTTGAAGGCGGCTCATCATTCTACTCACGAGAAAGATTCAATGTATGGGTAATATTGCAGCGCTCAATAAAGACGTCATCATGGGAAACCAGTAGCAATGTACCTTGGTAATTACTTAATAAATTCTCCAGTAACTGCTTCGATTCTAAATCCAGATGGTTATCTGGTTCGTCGAGTAACAAAATCGCCGGTGGGTTTGGGCTATGGGTCAGGGCTAATAATGTAGCTTTGAGCTGTTCGCCGCCGCTCAGTTGCTGTAATGGCAACAAGGATTTATCACCCCGGATCCGCAACATTCCCAGTTGTGTTCGCCACTGCTCAACAGTAAATGAGGGTTGGTATTGATGTAGGGCCTCGCCAACTGGTAGCGTTTTATCGAGCAAGTTTAAGTGTTGATCTAAATAACAAAAATGGCCACTTAAACGAGATTCACCTGATTGAGCGTGGAGATGCCCCGCAAGTACCTTGAGTAAAGTGGATTTGCCACAACCATTATCACCTTGAATATGCCAATGTTCCCCACTGTATATGGTGAATGACAGCGGTGATAAATGGCCATAGGGTAAGCAAAGATCTGAAGCGAAAACTGTCACTTTTTTCCCCTCGCTCTGGTAGTCAATGATCATTTTTTGCTGCTTAGTATGGTGTATTTTCTCTTGATTTTCTTGTTGTTGGCCTTGCAAGTTATCCATCACTCGCTGATGTCGGTCGGCAACATTAGACTGCCTTTTTTCCGCACGGTTTTTCTGCATATCGAGTAGCAATAAGGATTGAGAACCACCATAACGGATTTTTTCTCCCTGCTTTTTTCGCTGAGCGGCCTTTTGCAACGTGGCCTGTTGCTGCTTTTTCTCTTGGTTAATGCGCTTTTCTAAACGCTCAGCTTGAGCATCAATCGCGGCAATTTCGAAATTTTTCTGAGTGTCATATAACCCATAATTTCCCCCATATTCCTGCAAGCCTTTTTCGGTGAGCTCAAAAATGGTTGCCATTTCATTTAACAGTGCTCGGTTATGAGAGATAACAAGGCTACCAGCTCGGTGCTCAGTCAGTTTTTGGCTTAGCCACTGACGGCTAGTTGCATCCAAATGGTTATCTGGTTCATCAAGCAGTAAGAAGCTATCTTGCTGTAAAAAGGCACGGCATAGGGCAAGGCGTGTGCGTTCGCCCCCGCTAAGATGGGCGATAGGGGTGTCCATCGAAATGGGTAACCGAGCGGAATCCAATAAACTTTGCCATTGAGATGGTAAATGCCATTTGTCGTCTACTTGCTCAAAATCGTGCTGTGAGCCATTACCTGATTCAATGCGAGAAAAAGCATGATACAGCTCCGTAATACCTAAAGCATCGATCAGCGTTTCGCCTGTTAAGCGGGTGAGCTGATTAATATGGATAAAGGGCATATTCCAATGCACACTCCCCTGCGTAGGCGGTAGAACTTGAGCAAGCAGCTTCATAAGCACCGATTTACCTCGCCCATTATGACCAATTAAGGAATTTTTTTGGCAAGATAACGTTCCGCTTAAAGGGGGGAATAGGGGCGTTTGGTTAAATTCGATATTCAGTTGTGAAAAGTGACACGCAATTGTCATAGGCACCTCCAAAAATAAAGAGTGCAGACAACGTCGTTGACTTATCAAGAAGCGTCGATGAATAGCGTTGCCTGCCAGGAACAGAAAAATGAATACCAAAGTGGTATTGGAAAATATTTTCTGGCAGTGCTTAATTCATCGTAGGGAGTACCTGCTAAGTTAAGTGATAGGATAAAAGACGAGCATATTATAGGCAAAGAAAATCAATTTAAGCAACCTATAGGCTTTAAATATAAAAAAGCCAGTCACTTGACTGGCTTTGTACTAACAACGAGATTTTTACGATTATGCAGAGGTATGCTCTGACAACCATTGTGCAATGCGCTGTTTTTCTGAATCATTCAGCCACATGCCCAATTTAGTACGACGCCAGATGGCATCATCTAATTCTGTTACCCACTCATTTTTCACTAAGTAACGCAGTTCGGCTTCATAGACGTTGGCACCGAATGATTCTCCAAGATCGCTGAGCGAATTTGCGCCTTCTAAAATGAGTTTGCTGTTACTGCCGTAAGTTCTTGCATAACGCAGCGCAATGCCTTCTGGAAGCCATTGATAATGTTGACGTAATACACGTGCATAACCATCACGGTCACAACCTTCTATATCACCACCCGGTAATTGACCATTTTTAGTCCACGGGCTACCTGCGTTCGGGTAGTAGGTGGCCAGTTTGTTCACAGCGGCTTCAGCTAATTTACGATAAGTAGTTAATTTACCACCGAATACAGACAGTAACGGTGCTTGCCCTTGCTCATCGTGAATATCTAATGTGTAGTCACGGGTAATCGCTTGTGGTGAGTCAGACTCATCATCACACAATGGGCGAACCCCTGAGTAATCCCATACCACATCTTCAACCGTTAACTGTTTTTTGAAGTGGTCGTTATACACTTTAAGCAAATAGCTAACTTCTTTATCATCAATCTTGACGTCTTTTGGATCGCCTTTGTATTCCACATCCGTTGTACCGATGATTGAGAACTCATCCATCCATGGAATAACAAAGACAATGCGGTTATCTTCGTTTTGCAGGATGTAAGCTTGCGGTTCATCGTGAGCACGTGGAACAACAATATGGCTACCTTTGATTAAGCGAATACCGTATGGCGATTTTAATTTCAAACCATCGTCAAAGAATTCTTTTACCCATGGACCCGTCGCATTAACCAGTCCTTTCGCTTTCCAAGTATGAGTTTCGCCCGTACGTAAGTCTTGTGCTTCAACGACCCATAAGCCATTTTCACGATAAGCACGCGTTACTTTTGTGCGAGTACGAACTTCACCATTCTTACGTACCACTTCTTGAGCGTTTAGAACAACTAAACGCGCATCATCAACCCAACAGTCAGAGTATTCAAACCCTTTGGTTAATTCAGGTTTCAGGACAGAGTTCTGGTTGAACTTTAAGCTTTTGCTACTTGGTAGGCTTACACGTTTACCTAAATGGTCATAAAGGAACAGGCCAATACGGATCATCCAAGCTGGGCGTAAATGAGGTTGGTGTGGTAAACGAAAGCGCATTGGAAACGCAATATGCGGTGCCAGTCGTAATAGGACTTCGCGCTCAGCCAGTGCTTCACTGACTAATCTGAATTCATAATGTTCGAGGTAGCGTAAGCCACCGTGGATCAGCTTTGAACTCGCTGATGAGGTTGCACTCGCTAAGTCTTGAGCTTCGAGCAGCAATACCGATAATCCACGACCTGCAGCATCAGCTGCAATACCAGCGCCGTTGATCCCGCCGCCGATGACAATCAAGTCTTTAGTTTCCATGCATCCCCCTGAGATGTTCGAAACACTTTCAATAATGTTCGTTTTCGCTCATTTGATTGTAATCAAATTCAATTAGTATGCCAACTAATAATGAAGAAAAAATAACAACTGCGTGATATCGATAACAATTTTTTTTCAATACCCACATTTAAAACAATGTTATTTACAAAGGAAAAAACGAGGTTTCGAGCGAAAAAGAACACAGAATAGCGAGAGGTGGACGTTAAAACAGGGAGGGATATTAATAAGCATAATAGCAGCGCAAGGGCACTGCCATTATGAACCTAATGATTTGATTAGCAAAGTTCGAGCTGGACGTTATGTTGCTCAATCACTTTGAGAATACTGTCTGGCGGTTGTTTGTCGGTAAATAAATAGTCGATTAAGTTCATGTTACCGAGGTTGACCATCGCATTACGGCCAAATTTAGAGTGGTCTGTGACTAACATCACGCAACGTGAATTCTCAATAATAGCGCGTTTAGTTCGTACTTCATGATAATCGAACTCCAGTAGCGAGCCGTCCATATCAATGCCGCTAATACCGAGGATACCGTAATCCAATCTAAATTGAGAGATAAAATCGAGGGTGGCTTCACCCACAATACCACCATCACGCGAGCGTACTTCACCCCCCGCTAAAATTAAGCGGAAGTCTTCTTTTGGCATCAGTAACGTGGCAACGTTGAGGTTATTGGTCACCACTCGCAGGTTTTTATGGTTCACCAGTGCATGGGCAACGGCTTCAGGTGTCGTCCCGATATCAATAAATAACGTCGCGCCATCAGGAATTTGGCTAGCGACATGCTGCGCAATACGGGCTTTTTCGTCTGACCACATGATTTTACGGTCATTATACGCCGCGTTTACGGAGCTTGAAGGCAGTGCTGCGCCACCGTGGTGTCGCTGAATTTTATTTTGCTCAGCGAGGTCATTGAGGTCTCGTCGAATGGTTTGAGGGCTAACCTCAAAGTGCTCGACAAGTTCTTCAGTACTGACATATCCCTGAAGACGCACAAGTTCAACGATTGCATCATGTCTCTGGGTTTGTTTCACAGCGTTAGCCTCTAATTATTAAAATGTATTATCTGGAACTCTGGTGTTTTATAAAACTGTGCCTATTATCCCACACTCCCATCAATAAGCCGATAATTAACCCTGAAGTGTGTGCGGCATTAGCAATATGCATACCTAAAATATCGAAGTAACCGAAAAAGAGCCAGATAATTGAGAAGATCATTAACCCTCGGGGAACATTCACACCGCTTTCTGGGTTGCGCTCACCTGTCAGCCAAGCGTAGCTGACTAAGGCATAAACGACACCCGATAAGCCCCCAAAGTTGTTTTCACTAAACAGCGATTGCCCCCAGTTACTAAACAGGGCGGAGACTAATAAAATGGTAAAGAGCTTCCCTGTTCCTAGCTTGCGTTCAACTTGGCCTGCTAGAAACCACCATAGCGCAAGGTTAAACCCAATATGCGACAGTGAAAAATGGACAAATGCGGGGCTAATCCAACGCCAAAGTTCAGACTGTTGGTCGCCAATTGGCCACGCTAAGTAACGTAATACTTCCCGCGCATCAGTCATTTCTACCCAAAGATATACAATAATCGATAGCAGAATAACAGCAATTGTTAGTGGGCCAGATTGTTCTTTTAGGTAGCCCCAAGTGAGAAAATTGCGGTATTGAAATTGCGTATCGGCATTACCCGTTTGCCAGCTGGCAGCAAGGTAGCGTGGGTCATTAGGATTTTGCAGGAAAGTATCAAGTTCTTGACGGACTTGATTAAGAAATTGGTCATCTTCCAACCAAAGTTCATATAGCGCTTGTTCTTGAGATGGCTGAAGGCTTAAATGAATATTTTGCCCTGCCATATAGTCAACAAATGCCTGCGCCATTCTTGGGTTAGCAAAGGAAGTGATGTGGATCATGAATGCGTTTTCTCGTCTAGAGCGCCGTGACGGCTTGTGGATATTCCCTTAACCAGGCTTCAAACCCGCCATTAATGCTGTAAACAGATTCATAGCCGATATTGATAAGATACTGTGCTGCGCCTTGGCTGCTGTGCCCGTGGTAGCACATCACCATAACGGGTTGTTCATAATCCGTTTGTTCTAAAAATTGGCTCAGCGACTCATTGGTGAGGTGATAAGCGCCGCTGGCATGACCTGCGCGGAAGCTTTGTGGATCACGTACATCAACAAGTACGGCAGTGCTTTCCAACCAGTGTTGATAAGCTTGCTCTGGTGTTAGTGTCTCAAAATGGTCCATAAAATACCGAATATAGTGGGAAAATCCCCATAAAAAACGAATTCGGCACCTGTAAGCAGAAAAACAGGTGCCAGATGTCAGTGGCAATTAATAGAAAGAGTGCTCGCCACGTTGGTGTTCAGTCAGGTCTTTAACGCCTTTTAGCTCACCATCAAACATTTTCAGTAATTCTTTTTCGATACCTTCTTTTAAGGTGACATCGACCATAGAACAACCGTTACAACCACCGCCAAATTGTAGGATAGCAAAGCCTTCATCGGTGATTTCCATCAGGGAAACACGACCGCCGTGGCTGGCTAATTGTGGGTTAATTTGTGACTGTAAAACGTACTCAACACGCTCGATTAATGGTGCATCGTCAGAGACTTTGCGCATTTTCGCGTTTGGTGCTTTAAGGGTCAGTTGTGAGCCCAGTTGGTCGGTAACGAAATCAATTTCCGCTTCTTCCAAGAAAGGTGCGCTAATTTCATCAACATAAGCAGATAATTTCTCGAACTTCAGTTCCTTATCTGTTGCTTCAACGGCACCCGGTGGGCAGTATGACACGCCACACTCAGCTGTCGGTGTACCCGGGTTGATGACAAATACACGGATTTGGGTTCCTGGCTCTTGAGTTTCCAACAACTTGGCAAAATGAGCCTGTGCTGCTTCAGTAATATTAATCATAATCATTTGCTCAATAATAGTTGACTGCTTTAGTTGGTTATAATACGCCCATTTACCCCTTTCCTACAAGGTGCGACAGAGTGACCACGCATCAACAGTGCGTGCACCCGCACAAATCAACAATTGTGCCGCCGCATTCATTGTCGAACCTGTCGTGATAACATCATCAAGGACAGCGACATGTAGGCCAGAAACCGCAGTTTCTAAGGTAAATGCTCCCTTTAGGTTTTTTCGGCGATGTTCACGTTTTAGTGTAATCTGCGCCAGTGTATCACGACTACGGAGTAATGAATTTTGCGAATAGGGGATATTTAACCATCTGGATAAATTTTCGCCTATTAATGCCATGTGGTCAAATCCTCGCCACCATAATCGGTGACGATGCAAGGGAATGGTGACGATGAGGTCGGGTTTTTGCCATGCATTTTCGCGGTAGCCTTGTAGCCAAAACAAAACAAAAATGCGCGCTAAAGCAAAAGCGAGCTGCGATTGTTGATTAAACTTAAAGTGATGAATAAGCTTACGTAATGGGTTTTTATAGGGTGTGACGGTAATCAACCGTTGCCAAGCTGGGGGCTGTTTTAAGCAGCGACCACAGTGCAGCATATCGAGTTCACTGGGCAATGCGCAGCGTGGGCAGCACTTCGGCATCGTTGGTAAGCCTTTAAGGCAAAAGCTGCAAATACCTTGGCTGCTTTTGCTAAGTGATTGATGACAAAGCCAACACGCCCCTTCCATTGATAGCATGATGATATTCCGTTAAAAATGTTGATTGAATAAAGAGAGTGTAACCATGGCAAAGCTATATTGGCAGACTGTCGGCGAAGGAAAACAAGATCTTGTGCTGCTGCACGGATGGGGGTTGAATGCGCAAGTTTGGCAAACCATTATTCCTCGAATCGCTTCGCATTTTCGTGTTCATCTCGTTGACTTGCCGGGTTATGGCCGAAGCCAAGATTTTGCGCCAATGAACATTCAATCCATGGCAGATATTTTGTGGGAACACGCCCCGAAAAACGCCATTTGGTTAGGGTGGTCGCTGGGGGGATTAGTTGCCAGTCGCATTGCACTGGATCACCCTTATGAAGTTCAAGGGCTGATCACCGTGGCATCTTCCCCTTGCTTTAAAGCCGATGGGGATTGGGCGGGTATTCGTCCCGAGGTGTTATTGGGCTTTGAGCAGCAGCTTGCCGCGGATTTTCATCGCACTGTCGAACGTTTTTTAGCATTGCAAACCTTAGGCACAGAAAGCGCCCGTAATGATGCGCGTACCTTAAAATCGGTGGTGCTTGAACAGCCTATTCCAACGGTAGAAACGTTAAATGCAGGGCTTGAATCATTACGAACAGAAGATTTACGAGAAGAATTAAAAAGCCTGCCAGTGCCGTTCTTACGGATTTATGGTTACCTTGATGGCCTTGTGCCCCGTAAGGTGGTGCCTGTATTGGATGAGCTTTACCCAAACTCCCCGTCCGTTATTATGCGCAATAGCGCTCATGCACCGTTTATTTCACATCCCGATGAGTTTTGTGAATATTTGCTGGATTTCCAAAGCCGATTGGAAGAGTAAAGCGCGCCATCAGCCATTAGGGTTGCTTTCCATTGTGTTTATTTTGCTCATCATAGCCCCATCCCATTGTGGGGCTTTTTTGTCTTTACTGTTTTTTCTTCTTTTATTTCACCTTTTTTTGGCATTTTATATATTAAATCTGTATTTATCTTATTAATTGCCAGGGTTTTTGGCTGATTGTTGGTGATAAATACGGGTTATTCAGTACGATATTTTAGCGGGGTTAGGCTACCTTATTTAACTTAAGTTTTTAATGAGGAGATATAGGGATGCCAGAAGATAATTACATTGGCCATGGAAGTAGCCGAACGAGTGATGGGCCTTCAATGAAGGTCGTTTATGTCAAGGTGCCGAAGTTACGATTTTTTATGGAGCCTAGCGCATTATCGTTCGCTCCCGCGCAATCAATTCTTACCCCCTCTGGAACGGCAACAATACCTAAGCCTACCTCTTCAACGTTTCCAAAAGATATCGGCATAGTTTCTCAGGTGGTTAAAGCGCCTAATCCGATAACCGTTGCGTTAATGGGGCTGTTTTATTCACCAAGCGTAGGGGATGCCACGCTTGACCGCATTGTTATTGGGCGCCCACTCGAGAGACGGTCGATTGTGGGTGGTTTTTCGCGTTCTGCCTCTACGGTATCGAAATATGATTATACGTCGGAAGAATTTCTCCGAGAAATCGCTGCGGCAAAAAGCCGAGTCACCACACGCGTTCGTTTTCGGGTGATTGAGGACGAAAAAAATGGGAGCCCGAGAATTGTTGGGTATGCGGTGGATGCAAGCAGTGGGCTAGACCGTGTGCGTGTGCGTTTTGCCGAGCGCCATGAGGATGGTTCTGTGACCTTTTCTGACCCAGGTTTTAAAGGGCAGTTTATTTGGAATACCCAGAATAATACGGCAGAGTACAACGATTATACCGCTCAGGAGATCGCAAAAAGTCCAGATTTAGCTTTTCAAGCGGTAAAATTCAGTCTCGATAATGGGCGGCGAGGCTCGATTATTCATGATGGTGGCGGTGTCGGGAATTATTTACCTCCGACGCCGCTTCCCGAACCGCAAAAAGTGTGGAGTTTACCGAACCCAATACCCGAGATTCAAAAGCCAGAGTTAACCCCTAGTCCGATACCAGAACAATCAACAGGTTGGATTGAATCACTTCCTCTTCAGGAAACGGATTTTAATGATTATGTCATTGTCGATCCATTGGGTGAAGTGCCCGCTATCTATGTGTTTTTTCAAAAAGACCCAGTCGATGATTTGGAAGTGGATTATTACGATAATTTTAAAGGGCGCTCTCGTGGTGGGTTGTATGAAATCGATCACCTTCCGTCTAAGGCGGCGATTACGCTTTATTTAGAAGATAAATATCCGTTAATGGGAGATAAAGAAATAAAATTACTATTGGGACAAGTCGCCTCTATTGCAATCCCTATAGAAGTGCATCGTAAATGCAGTGAAACCTATGGGGGACGTAATAATAGTTGGGTTGATATTGAAGATGATTTATCACTTCGCCGAAAAGAATTGGATGCTAAAGATTTACGGGAAGCGGTCGAGAAAAATTGGACCGCCAACCGAGAATGCCTGGAAAATGAAGGTTACGATAGCAAGTTACTGGATGAAAAATTAAATAGAATTCATGAACTCAACGAAGCGAAAGGATTATACAAATGAGCGTCAATATTGAAGCGTTAGTGCAACGATTAGGGGATACCTATGAGGCGCTTTATCACGATGGATTGATCCCTTATAAAACTAAGCCTCAGGGGAATTTAGGGGATGATGTTGTTACGTTAGATATGAAAAAAGAGTATGTATTTTTATCTTTTGATAACCCTTCGAAAAGGTTAAGAGAAATCACGATAACGGTTATTCCAGATGATATGCGAAATCAGTGGAAATTTCCGAATGATATCCCCTTTGGTTTGGTACAGGTGATGACGGATAGCTGGTTGCAAGAACACTTAGCGGCTCCACTTGTCAGTGAACCTGAACGGACGGTTATGGGAATTAATTTTGGAAAGATTGATGTATTTTCCATGACGCTTCCAAATGTAAATAAAAGAATAGCATTATCAATGCGGTATGGTTATAAACAATCAAATGTTAAGAGTGTTACTTTTTTTCTGTACGAGCGTTTAGAGTTAAAAATGAAGAAAATAAAACTCTAATCTCCCAATATAGTAGTAATTAAAACGAGGCGAAACGACAACATAGCTAAGATTGGAATGCGACTTCGAAATTTTAACAATAAATCTCCAAGGTTTAAGGTTTAGAGTATCAAGCTCAATGATCTCTATCTCGCGATTTTGTTACCCTAGCGTCTGACCGTCTTCGCAAATTCAATCTGTAACGTTCATCACTACGAAGCAAAAGGATTATACAAATGAGCGTCAATATTGAAGCGTTAGTGCAACGATTAGGGGATACCTATGACGAGCTTTATCACGATGGATTGATCCCTTATAAAACTAAGCCTCAGGGGAACTCTGGTGATGATGTATTAACCCTTAGAATGTCAAAAGAATATACATTCTTAGCATTTGAAAATCCTTCTAAGAAATTGGTTGAGGTTACTATTACTGTATTACCTGATGATATGAGGAATGGTTGGATGTTTCCAAACGACATTCCTTTTGGGTTAAAACAAGTAATGACAGAACGTTGGTTATATGAGCATCTTGGTTCTCCTATTCGTATTGCACAAAAAAAAATAGTTATTGGAATGCCTTTAGGAAAATCAGAAGTTTTTAAGTTTAAAAATAGCTTTTTGACTCATGACATTGCCATACATTGCCGCTATGGGTATGACACAGTTAATGTTAAAAGTATAACTTTTGAATTATTAGATAGATTGGAAAAAACGTGGAAAAAATAGAACCATTAATGCCCAACATAGCTAAGATTGGAATGAGGCTGCGAAACTTTAATGCCAAGATTTAGAGTATCAAGCTCAATGATCTCTATCTCGCTATTTTGTTACCCTAGCGTCTGACCGTCTTCGCAAATTCAATCTGTAGCGTTCATCACTACGAAGCAAAAGGATTATGCAAATGAGCGTCAATATTGAAGCGTTAGTGCAACGATTAGGGGATACCTATGAGGCGCTTTATCACGATGGATTGATCCCTTATAAAACTAAGCCTCAGGGGAGTTCAGAGGATGATGTTGTTACATTGGTTATGAAAAGGCGCCTTGCAACCTTCAGTGTGGTTTACTTTATCTTATAAACAAAATGGGCGCAGTCGGTGCTTTCTGGGCAGCCTTTGCAGCTAGAGCCTGCTAAGCAGGCGCTGATATCCACCTGCTCAATTTTCCCCAAGCTTTCCAACTTTTCCACCATCGCTTTTATCATTGGCGTTGGGGTTTTGAGTTGTTCGCTGAGTAACGCGATGTCAGCTTGCCCGTATAAAGCAATCAAATCTCTTACTTGCAGCAAGCTGATCATCGTTTAGTCCTTCATGCCTAGTGGCATGCTGTGTTTGAGCAGCCAGAGCACTGCTGTGCGGTTTTGCTTTTAATATTCAACGTCACGCGGCTACGTATGCGGCGCAGGAACATGAACAGGGCAATATTAAATACCACAACAGCGATGATGGTGATTAAGCTACTTTGCGGGTGCTCACTGAACGTCGCGGTTTGGTAAAACAGCGCTGACAGGCTATAAGCCACATTCAGTCCCCAGAAGATGGAGAAACTCATCCAGCTTTTGTTTGTTTCGCGAGCAATCGCCCCCATGACTGACACGCAAGGCACATACAGTAAGACGAAAATCAGGTAGCTATAGGCAGCAATACCAGAGCCAAATTTCGCAGCCATGGTGCCCATCGAGCCTGATTCCATTTCGCCATCACCTTTGCTGGCTTCGATTGGGTTCGATAACGCGCTTAAGGTAAAGGTGCCTTTTAGGCTATCCCATGTTTCAGAGACCGCATCTTCAAGTTCTTCCCATAAATTGAAGGACTCTGCATCGAACGGCTCGGAGGTAATCGCTTCGGCGGTATACAGGGTGTTTAACGTCCCAACAACCACTTCTTTTGCCATCGCACCAGTAATCAAGCCCACGGTTGCTTGCCAGTTGTCGGCATGAACACCGATTGGCTGTAATGCAGGGGTGATCACTTTACTGACGGAAGCCAGAGCGGAATCATTAATGTTATCAACGGGTTTACCTGAGAACGAGAAGCTATTGAGCGCACCGATAAAGATACTCGCCACGACGATGACTTTACCTGCACGCACCACAAAGCCTTTTAAGCGCTGCCACGTTTGAATTAACAACGTTTTGACGTGTGGCACGTGGTACACCGGTAATTCCATCACGAATGGCGATGCTTCACCGCGCATAAGGGTGTGTTTGAGTAAAAGCCCCGTGAGGATAGCGACCACAATCCCTAAAATATACAGAGAGAACACGACACTCGCGCCATTTTTACCAAAGAAGGCCGCGGCAAACACCGCGAAGATTGCCAGCCTTGCACCGCAAGACATAAACGGCGCCATTAGAACGGTGATCAGCCTTTCACGAGGGGCATCAAGGGTACGAGCGCCCATAATCGATGGGACGTTACAACCAAAACCGACGATTAATGGGACAAATGATTTGCCCGGTAGGCCCAGCGCTTGCATCAATCGGTCCATCACAAAAGCTGCACGAGCCATATAGCCAGAGTCTTCAAGGATGGAAAGGAACAGGTACATCATCCCGATTTGTGGCACCAATGGCAGAACGGTATTAATACCACCACCGACACCTTGTGCGAGGAATATTGTGAGCCAATCAGGGAAACTAAAGTAGGCACCAACCCACTGAATACCATGGATAAATATCGCCTCAGAAGCCCCTTCAAAGAACGGCTGAAGTGCCCCACCAATGTTGATGGCAAGGACGAACATCAGGTACATCACAAATAAGAAAATCGGTACGCCTAACCAGCGGTTGAGGATAAATCTATCCAGTGATTGTGTCAGTCGGTTAGGTTCAGCCGCACTATTGTTGATCGCCGCTTGGCAGATGGTTGCAATAGATTGATAACGCGCATCGGCAATTAGCAGTTCAGGCTCTTCATTTAATGTTTCATTGAGTTGTTGGCGAGTCGTTTGTAATTGCGTTTCCGAAATTTCAGCACGCTGACGGCTATAAATATCCCCTTCTAGAATTTGCAGGGCTAACCAGCGGCGCTGTTGTTGGCTAAATTGTTGCGTTGAAATTTGTTCAGATAATGAATCAACAGCGTGTAATAGCTGTGGTGGATATTCAACAAGGGCTTTTTGGTTATTTTGTGGGTGAGTATCAATGGCTTTTTTTAGTTTATCAATGCCCGTTGCACGGGTTGAAACCATTGGGATCACAGGGCAACCCAGTTGTTTTTCCAATTCGGCAATATCGATATCAATATGCTGGCTTTGGGCAATATCCAACATATTCAGGGCGACAATACATGGGACGCCTAACTCAACTAATTGCAGTGTCAGGTAGAGGTTGCGCTCTAAGTTCGACGCATCCACAACGTTAATTAACATGTCGGCTTCACCACTTAAAATAAAGTAGCAGGCGATTTGTTCGTCGAGGGAGGTCTGTTCAGAAATGGTGGTGAGTGAGTAAGTACCGGGGAGGTCGACAAGCTCAATTTTGTGGTCATCCGTGTGGAAGCGGCCAACCTTGCGCTCAACGGTGACGCCAGCCCAGTTACCGACGCGCTGTCTTGACCCTGTTAGCTGGTTAAAAAGGGTTGTTTTACCTGCATTGGGGTTACCAATTAAGCCGATAGTCAATCGTTTCATAGTGTTTGCCAATAATCAAAAAAGAAGACTTAAGCGGTAGGCGCTTCATCAAGGTTTAGTAGGGCGAGGTCCTTTTTACGTAGCACTAAGCTGACGCGGTGAGTTTCGATTTGCACAGGATCGCCAAAAGGTGCTAAACGCACCACTTTAAAAACGGAGCCCGGTAATAAACCGAGAGACAATAATTTTTGTCGGTATGCAGGGCTTATCTCGGGGGAGAAGCCTAGAATTTTGTAACTGCATTGAGGAAGTATAGCCATAGTGTCTTCCTATTATCTTCCTAACGATTCAATTCATAATGATACTGATAATTATTGTTAGAAAAGTTTCTATCTACAAGCAAAACGCTGAGAAAAACAAAAATAAATCTAATTAACAATGAGAATCATAATCATCCACCTTTTGTTATATTTAGCCTCTTTTTTCGTCAATTTGACTTGATGTGGATCAACGAAGCATGGAGTTAGCGGTGTTTTTTAGATAGCGATGGGGTAAGACGGAACGCATTGAATGGATTGATTTTTGAACAATATATTGAATTTGTTTATTAATTTATTAGTGAAGATATTTCTAGAGAATACTAAATACCCCAATGAATTTATTGGGGTATTTAGCTTAATCAGATTACTTCTTTTTACCAAATGCAGCAGCAAGGGCGTCGCTCATCGCACTGTTGCCTGATGAATTCGTATTTTGGCGCGAGTTACCACGAGGTGCAGGGGCTTTACGTGCGTTTTTATCTTGTGCAGGTGCAGCTTTACGAGGTGCGCTGTTAGAATCCCCCGCTTGCTCGTCCAAGCGCATGGTGAGGGCGATACGCTTGCGGGCAATATCGACATCCAATACTTTCACTTTCACAATATCGCCCGCTTTCACCACTTTGTGTGGGTCTTCGACGTAACTGTTGGAGAGTGAAGAGATATGCACTAAGCCGTCTTGGTGTACACCGATATCCACAAATGCACCAAAGTTGGTCACATTGGTCACCGCGCCTTCTAAAATCATGCCAGAAACGAGGTCATTCATCGTTTCCACACCTTCAGCAAAGGTGGCAGTTTTAAACTCAGGACGTGGGTCACGACCCGGTTTTTCTAGCTCTTTGATAATATCCGTAACCGTTGGGACACCAAACTGCTCTGTTGTGAAATCACGCGGGCTCAGGGCATTGAGCACTTGTGAATTACCCATAATTTCTTTCAGCGGCTGGCGGACAGTTTGCAGAATTTTTTCAACGATAGGGTAAGCTTCAGGGTGAACCGTTGATGCATCCAGCGGGTTTTCGCCATTGGTGATACGCAGGAACCCTGCACATTGTTCAAAGGCTTTAGGCCCAAGGCGAGCCACTTTCAGTAACTGTTTTCGGTCATTGAATTGGCCGTTTTCATCGCGCCAATCAACCACGTTCTGCGCGATCATTTTGCTCAGGCCTGCAACGCGAGTCAGCAAGGCGACTGAGGCGGTATTTAAGTCTACACCTACGGAGTTTACGCAGTCTTCGACAACGGCATCCAACTTGCGGGCAAGTTGAGTTTGGCTGACGTCATGCTGATATTGGCCTACCCCGATAGATTTCGGGTCGATTTTAACCAGCTCAGCCAGCGGGTCTTGCAAACGGCGAGCAATCGACACGGCACCACGTAAAGAAACATCTAAGGTTGGGAATTCTAGCGCAGCCAGTTCAGAGGCGGAGTACACTGATGCACCCGCTTCACTGACAATCACTTTTTGCGCAGTGACTTCAGGGTATTGTTTTTGCACTTCTGCAAAGAAGCGCTCCGTTTCACGGGATGCCGTACCATTACCAATCGCCACTAACTCCACGTTATGTTTCTGGCATAGAGCAGCGACGATGGTTGCCGCTTTCGCTGCTTGGCCGGTGTGTGGGTAGATAGTGTCGGTGGCAATAAGTTTCCCTGTCGCATCCACAACAGCGACTTTCACCCCAGTACGCAGACCCGGATCGAGGCCCATCGTTGCACGCATACCTGCCGGTGCAGCCATCAGTAAGTCACTGAGGTTACGGGCAAAAACGTTAATTGCTTCTTCTTCGGCTTTTTCGCGCAAAGAACTCATCACTTCCGTTTCTAAGTGCAGTAATACTTTGACGCGCCATGTCCAGCTGATCACCGCTTTACGCCATTGGTCAGCAGGGGCGTTATTCAAACGCACATCTAAGTGGCGAGTAATAATCTCTTCGCAATAACTTTCTTTTGGTGGTTCATCGAATTGAGGATCGCAATTTAACGAAAGCTGTAAAACCCCTTCGTTGCGTCCACGGAACATGGCTAGTGCACGGTGTGAAGGCACTTGTGAAACAGGTTCGTGATGCTCGAAGTAATCACTAAATTTGACGCCTTCAGCCTGTTTACCCTCTGCAACGACAGAAACGAGGTGGGCATTTTTCCAAATATAGTCACGAACTTTGGCTAATAAGGCTGCATCTTCGGCGAAACGCTCCATCAGGATATAACGTGCGCCATCTAAGGCCGCTTTCACATCCGCAACGCCTTTATCTGCATCGATATACGTTTGAGCGAGTGCTTCAGGGGATTGACTTGGGTCTGTCCACAACGTATCCGCTAATGGCTCAAGCCCCGCTTCAATAGCGATTTGCCCACGAGTACGACGTTTCGGTTTGTAAGGTAAATACAGGTCTTCAAGTTCGGTTTTATTGAGCGTGGTATTAATCGCAGAAGCGAGTTCAGGGGATAATTTCCCTTGCTCTTCAATCGATTTTAGAATGGTTTGCTTACGGTCGTTCAGTTCACGTAAGTACCCTAAGCGACTTTCCAGCTGGCGAAGCTGGGTATCGTCCAACCCTCCGGTAACCTCTTTACGGTAACGCGCGATAAACGGGACAGTATTGCCTTCATCCAATAAAGTGATGGCAGAAAAAACCTGTTTCGGTTGGGCTTGCAGTTCAGCTGCAATAATTTGGCTTAGAGTTTCATTCATGTCGTGTTTAAATACCTACTGAAAGAACAGTTAAAAAATTTACTGCACTGTTATACTTGGTGGTAGCGAGAATTTCCAGACTGAATTTCGGTCTATTGGTAGGAAAGTCTCAGATTATGTTCTATAAAATATTATAATTATTGTTTTCTTTGACTAATATTCTAAGGTTATGGCGAAAAGTCTATTAATAACGCGCGAAGGTTGGGATGCGCTCGACCAAGAGCTAAAGTATCTGTGGAAAGAAGAACGACCTAGAGTGACTCAATCAGTGTCAGAGGCTGCGGCACAAGGGGATCGCTCGGAAAATGCAGAATATATTTATGGTAAAAAAAGGTTGCGTGAAATAGACCGACGCATTCGTTTTTTATCTAAAAGGTTAGATCAGCTCAGAATAATTGAGCCTGATCCTCGCCAAGAAGGCCGTGTCTTTTTTGGCGCATGGGTTAAACTTGAAGATGATAATGAAAATATCAGAATATTCCGCATAGTAGGTGCGGATGAGTTCAATCCGGCAAAACAATGGATTTCAATTGACTCTCCTGTTGCTCGCGCCCTGATTGGCAAGCAGGTCGATGATGAAATTACAGTGAATACGCCGGGCGGTGAAGTCACCTATTTTGTGTTAGACATAAGCTATAAGCCACTAACCGACTGAAGTGTAAAATGATTCATTAAATCTATGGTTAGTGGTAAATTAGTGAACATTAAACGTGTTTTTGTTCACTTTTAGAACAATAATTTAAAAGATGCACATCTTGAGGGCTACAAAATGCAGGAAAGTTATAAAGTTCTTGTCGTCGATGATGATATGCGTTTACGTGCACTGCTGGAGCGTTACCTCACTGAACAAGGCTTTCAGGTAAGGAGTGCTGCAAACGCTGAACAAATGGACAGGATCCTGACGAGGGAATCTATTCATCTGATCGTGTTAGATTTAATGCTTCCGGGTGAAGATGGTTTATCAATTTGCCGTCGTTTACGTAGCCAAAATAACCCAATTCCTATCATTATGGTCACGGCGAAGGGTGAAGAAGTTGACCGTATCGTAGGTTTAGAAATCGGTGCGGATGACTATATTCCAAAACCGTTTAACCCACGTGAATTGCTTGCACGTATTCGTGCGGTATTACGTCGTCAAGCGAATGAATTACCGGGTGCGCCATCTCAAGATGATGCGGTGATTACCTTTGGTAAATTTAAACTGAACCTCGGAACGCGTGAAATGTTCCAAGGTGATGAAAATATGCCATTGACCAGCGGTGAGTTCGCGGTATTAAAAGTGTTGGTTTCTTATCCAAGGGAACCGTTATCTCGTGACAAGCTGATGAGCTTAGCGAGAGGGCGCGAGTATAGTGCGATGGAGCGTTCTATCGACGTTCAAATTTCACGCCTGCGTCGTATGGTTGAAGAAGACCCTGCGCACCCACGTTATATTCAAACGGTTTGGGGCTTGGGCTATGTGTTTGTTCCGGATGGAAGTAAAGCATGAAGCGACTGAGGTTCTCACGACGTAGTACATTTTCTCGTTCGTTGTTCTTGTTTGTTGCACTGCTGTTCGCAAGTTTAGTGACCAGCTACATGGTCGTATTGAATTTTGTTGTGATGCCAAGCTTACAGCAATTCAATAAAGTCCTTGCGTACGAAGTAAGAACATTGATGACCGAGAAAATGGTGCTGCAAGATGGAACCTCAGTGCGAGTTTCTCCCGCTTTGCGTAAGAAAATCTACAACGAATTAGGTATCACGTTCTATGCCCATTCGGCTGCAATGGAAGAGGGGTTGAACTGGGCTAAAGAGTATGATTTTCTGAGCGAACACATGTCGCAATACCTAGGCGGAAAGGCGAGTGTTCACCTCGAACTTGGCCGTGATTATCCGATTTTATGGTTAACGTCTTACCTCGCTCCTGATATCTGGGTGCGAGTTCCTCTGACTGAAATTGGTCAAAATCAATTCTCCCTTGTATTCAGGTATACCTTAACGATTTTCCTCACGATTTTTGCCGGGGTATGGCTGTATATTCGCTACCAAAACAAGCCATTGCTTGAATTGGAGTACCACGCAGGGGAGGTCGGAAAGGGCTTTGTCTTGCCCCCGATGCAAGAAAAGGGGGCAACGGAAGTTAGAGCAGCAATTCGGTCTTTTAACCATATGGCCGCAGGGATCAAAACTTTAGAAAATGACCGAACTGTTTTGATGGCAGGGGTCAGCCATGACTTAAGAACACCGTTAACCCGTATTCGCTTAGCCACAGAAATGATGAGTCCAGAAGACAGCTATTTGGCGGAGTCTATCAATAAAGATATTGAAGAGTGTGACGCGATTATCGGCCAATTCATGTCTTACCTGAAAACAGGCCAAGAGATGGATATGGAGTTCTGCGATCTCAACGCTATCCTTATGGAAGCAGTTAGTGCTGAAAGTAATGTTATCGGCGACATTGAAACCGCATTAGAACCGGGCTCAATGGTTGTGAACGGTAACCCGCTGGCGATTAAGCGCGCAATCACTAATATGATAGTGAATGCTTATCGCTATGGAAATGGCTGGATCAAAGTCAGCAGCGGAAAAACCGAAGATTTTGTGTGGTTCCAAGTGGAAGATGACGGCGCAGGTATCAAAGACGAAGATATCCACCGTTTATTCCAACCCTTTGTGCAAGGTGAAAAAGCGCGGAGCAACAAAGGAACTGGCTTGGGGCTAGCGATTATACGCCGTATAGTGGATGCCCATGAAGGGAGTATAGAGATCCACAAAAGTGAGCGCGGCGGGTTTGCGATTAGGGCTCTTCTCCCCCTTAAGGAAAAAGAAGACTGATATCTCGTCATATTTCAAGCCGTAGGGGTGTTGCCTACACTCAGCTACCCTAGTCACATACTGGCGTATGCTCCTAGGGATATCTTCGCTTGGCGCCTACCTACAGCTTGAACTATTTAGAGCTATCCTTTTTTGCCTAGACTAAAAATATTTTTCGCTTTTATGACAGTCTGTCATTTTTCTTTTTCAAACGTATTTTGATGTAATATTCCTTTAACTGTTTGAATTTAAATTATTTTTATTTTCATCCTGCCTAGTTTTATCTCGTCCTCAGTGAAAAAATAATCAATTGTCATAAAACTGTCATAAAAACGACATGTTGTCGTAACTAAATTGTCCTATTTTTCCTACCGTGACATACACCCAACAATTTTATACTTGATTGTTTCTATACATCCCCGGAGGGATTATGAAAATGACGCGTACCACCTTAGCAAGCGTAATGGCAGCAACTTTATCTCTGACTGCAATGTCTTCTTTTGCTGCTACCAGCCTGACCGGAGCTGGCGCGACCTTCCCTGCTCCTGTCTATGCGAAGTGGGCAGACTCTTATCAGAAAGAAACAGGTAATAAAGTGAACTATCAGGGGATCGGTTCTTCTGGTGGTGTAAAACAAATTAATGCAAAAACCGTTGATTTCGGTGCATCTGATGCGCCATTAACTGACGAAAAATTAAAAGAAGATGGCCTGTTCCAATTCCCTACCGTTATCGGTGGTGTGGTACTGGCGGTTAACGTAAAAGGTATCGAGTCAGGCCAACTGACGTTAGATGGCAACACTTTAGGTGATATCTATTTAGGTAAAATCACCAAATGGAATGACCCGGCTATCGCAAAATTAAACCCGAAAGTGAGCTTACCAGACCAAGCTATTGCTGTGGTAAGACGCTCTGACGGTTCAGGTACCACATTTGTTTTCACAAGCTACTTAGCAAAAGTCAGCACAGGTTGGAAAGATGAAGTTGGTGCAGGTTCAACCGTTAACTGGCCAAAAAACAGTGTAGGCGGTAAAGGTAACGACGGTGTTGCTGCATTCGTACAACGTCTCCCAGGCTCTATCGGTTATGTTGAATATGCTTACGCAAAACAAAATAATCTTGCGTATACTAAGTTAGTTTCTGCGGATGGCGAAGCAGTATCACCAACGGGTGAAAGCTTCAGCGCAGCAGCGAAAAAAGTTGACTGGTCTAAGTCGTTTGCACAAGACCTGACTAACCGTGACGGCGCAAACGCATGGCCAATCACATCAACGACGTTCATCTTAGTACACAAAGAACAAGCGAATGCTGAGAAAGGTAAAGCGGTTCTCGACTTCTACAACTGGGCGTACGATAAAGGGGGCAAACAAGCAGAAGCACTGGATTACGCCGTGTTACCAAAAGAAGTTGTAACAGCTGTTCGTGCAGCATGGAAAACAGAAATTAAAGATAGCCAAGGTAAAGCATTGTTCTAATGCCCCTCGGGTTGGAAATGGCGGGTAAGTACTGAGGAACAGGGCTTACCCGCTCATTGTTGTAACGCAATCCTACAAACCAAGTAGGAATGGAAAGAGAACAAAGCGCATGGCCGAAAAAACAACGGCATTTAGAGCTCCCAGCAAATCAGGTGATGTAATTTTTGGTGCACTGGTAAAGATTGCCGCGCTAATCACTTTGTTAATGCTCGGTGGCATTATTATTTCCCTTATTTTTGCATCTTGGCCAAGTATGCAGAAGTTTGGGTTTTCGTTTTTATGGACCAAAGAGTGGGATGCACCAGCGGAACAGTTTGGTGCCCTTGTGCCGATTTACGGCACCATTGTAACCTCGTTAATCGCCCTGATTATCGCGGTACCTGTCAGTTTTGGTATTGCACTGTTCTTAACAGAACTCGCACCAAATTGGCTAAAACGTCCATTAGGGATTGCTATTGAATTACTTGCCGCCATTCCCAGTATCGTTTACGGGATGTGGGGCTTATTCGTTTTCGCACCACTTTTTGCAGAATACTTCCAAGAGCCGGTCGGCAACGTGATGTCGAGTATTCCGATTGTCGGTGAATTATTTTCAGGCCCTGCATTCGGGATAGGTATTTTAGCGGCGGGGATTATCCTCGCGATTATGATTATCCCTTACATTGCGTCTGTGATGCGCGATGTGTTTGAACAAACCCCGGTGATGATGAAAGAGTCAGCCTACGGAATTGGCTGTACCACGTGGGAAGTGATTTGGAACATTGTACTGCCGTATACCCGAAACGGGGTAATAGGTGGGGTGATGTTAGGGTTAGGCCGTGCATTGGGTGAAACCATGGCGGTGACCTTCGTGATTGGTAATACTTACCAACTCGATAGCGCATCCCTCTTCATGCCAGGGAACAGTATTACCTCTGCGTTGGCAAATGAGTTTGCGGAAGCAGAAAGCGGTTTACATACCTCAGCGCTGATGGAACTTGGGCTTATCCTGTTTGTTATCACGTTCATTGTGTTGGCGATTTCCAAGTTGATGGTAATGCGTCTTGCGAAGAATGAGGGCCGTTAATATGTCTGAATCTCAACCTTTTATCGTCAATGAGAAAGAACGCGCCCGCCGTCAAGCATGGCGTCGCCAAGTGAATAGAATGGCGCTGTTTGTCTCAATGCTGACCATGGCATTTGGGCTGTTCTGGCTAGTGTGGATTTTATTTTCGACGGTGACCAAAGGGATTGATGGCATGTCCCTCAATCTGTTTACCGAAATGACCCCGCCACCAAATACCGAAGGCGGTGGTTTAGCGAATGCGATCGTCGGAAGTGGTTTATTAATTTTATGGGCAACCGTGATTGGAACGCCTTTAGGGATTTTAGCGGGGATTTACTTGGCGGAATATGGCCGTAAGTCATGGTTAGCGTCTGTAACCCGCTTTATTAATGACATTTTGTTATCAGCACCATCTATCGTTGTTGGCTTGTTTGTGTACACCATCGTGGTGGCACAAATGCAGCACTTCTCTGGTTGGGCTGGGGTGATTGCACTGGCATTGCTGCAAATTCCTATTGTTATTCGTACCACTGAAAACATGCTGAAGTTGGTACCGGATAGCTTGCGTGAAGCGGCTTATGCTCTTGGAACGCCAAAATGGAAAATGATTTTATCCATTACATTAAAAGCATCAGTATCCGGGATTATTACAGGGATTTTACTGGCAATTGCGCGTATCGCGGGGGAAACCGCACCGCTTCTGTTTACTTCACTGTCGAACCAGTTCTGGAGTACAGATATGAGCGAGCCAATTGCTAACTTACCTGTGACTATTTTCAAATTCGCAATGAGTCCATTCTCCGAATGGCAAGAGCTTGCATGGGCTGGGGTGTTGTTGATTACCCTGTGTGTCCTGCTTATTAACATCATTGCCCGCGTTGTGTTTGCACAGAAAAAACACTAAGCGCCCGGATAAATAAAGATTTAGAGAGAAAGTAACCATGATTAATGCAAACGAAATTGCGAACAGTAAAATTAAAGTCCGTGACCTCAACTTCTATTATGGCAAGTTTCACGCACTGAAAAATATCTCTTTAGACATTGAGAAAAACAAAGTTACGGCGTTTATCGGCCCATCGGGTTGTGGTAAATCCACGTTATTACGTACTTTCAATAAAATGTATGAGCTGTACGGCGAACAACACGCACAAGGCGAAATCTTACTGGATGGTCAAAACATCCTGACAGACAAACAAGATATCGCATTATTACGTGCAAAAGTGGGCATGGTGTTCCAAAAACCAACACCATTCCCAATGTCTATTTACGACAACATCGCGTTTGGCGTGCGTTTGTTTGAAAAATTGTCTCGTGTGGAAATGGATGAGCGCGTGCAATGGGCATTAACCAAAGCGGCACTGTGGAATGAAACCAAAGACAAACTGCACCAAAGCGGTTACAGCTTGTCGGGGGGGCAGCAGCAGCGCTTGTGTATTGCTCGCGGTATTGCGATTCGCCCCGAAGTGTTATTGCTGGATGAGCCTTGTTCAGCATTGGACCCTATTTCCACAGGGCGTATTGAAGAGTTAATCAGTGAATTAAAATCAGAGTATACCGTCGTGATTGTTACCCACAACATGCAACAAGCCGCACGCTGTTCTGATTACACAGCATTTATGTATTTAGGTGAATTGGTTGAGTTTAATCATACCGATAAGATGTTCACCACCCCAGAAATGAAGCAAACTGAAGATTATATTACTGGCCGCTACGGTTGATATGGAGCCGACGATGGATACGCTGAATCACAACAAACATATATCTGGGCAGTTCAATGCGGAACTGGAACATATCCATACTGAATTAATGACGATGGGAGGGCTGGTCGAAGAACAGCTCACCAAAGCCATCACGGCGATGCATAATCAGGATGAAGCTCTAGCGCGCGAAGTTATCGAAAATGACCATAAAGTCAATATGATGGAAGTGGCCATTGATGAAGAGTGCGTAAAAATCATTGCCAAGCGTCAGCCAACGGCGAGTGACTTGCGACTGATTATGTCAATTTCTAAAACCATCGCGGAATTGGAACGTATCGGTGACGTTGCCGATAAAATCTGCCAAACCGCATTGGAGAAATTTTCGCAGCAACATCAGCCACTTCTCGTCAGTTTAGAATCACTAGGCCGCCATACGGTGCAAATGCTGCATGATGTGTTGGACGCGTTTGCACGTATGGATCTCGAAGAAGCCATCCGTATTTACCGCGAAGACGAGAAAGTGGACCAAGAGTACGAAGGTATTGTGCGTCAGTTAATGACTTACATGATGGAAGACCCTCGCACCATACCAAGCGTGCTAACAGCGCTGTTCTGTGCGCGCTCAATCGAGCGTATCGGTGACCGCTGCCAAAATATCTGTGAGTTTATTTTCTACTATGTGAAGGGGCAGGATTTCCGTCATGTGGGTGGGGATAATCTCGAGAAGATGCTCACCAAGTAATGCTCGTCATATTTCGTGCTGTGGCGGTGTTGGCTGCGCTCGCCTAACCACAATACGAACTATTTAGAGCATTGTTTCTGATGATGAGTTATTGCAGTTTCGGCACAACATGAAAGACTTAAAGTTAGAATCATTAATTAACGTATTTATATTGCAGGTAAATAATTTAGCTTAAATTTTTTATACAGACTTTCTTCTTGCTCAATAAGAGTCTATTGATGGTGAAAGCCATATTCGGGGGCCTTTGTTATAGAGTTTGCCCCTTTTTTATACACTCATATATTCCATTTTGTTATAAATATATTATTTAATATTATTTCAGGTGCTAAGAGATAGTTGATAGCGTGTGGTGGTCGATTTACATAAATTTACCACTAGGGGTATTCAATGAAAGCTCGTATTCTGACGACTGTTTTACTTACAGGTTTGGCGCTGACAGCGAATGTCGCTAGCGCAGATAAATTAGATGATATTAAACAAGCTGGTGTTATCCGCATCTCCGTATTTGATAGCAACCCACCATTTGGTTTTATTGACCCACAAACTAAAAAGTTAGCGGGTTATGACGTTGATATCGCGCAAGAAATTGCAGATAGCTTAGGGGTGAAACTTGAACTGCGTCCAACAAACCCTGCAAACCGTATTCCACTGCTGACCTCTGGTAAAGTTGACCTGATTGGGGCGAACTTCACCATTACCGATGAGCGTGCAAAACAGGTTGATTTCTCCATCCCTGATTTCGCCACAGGGCAAAAATTTATTGCTCGTAAAGGCGTATTAAAAACCCCTGATGACATCAAACCACTGCGTATTGGTGCCGATAAAGGAACGGTGCAGGAAGTGACGCTGCGTGAACGTTTCCCAGATACCAAAGTGATTTCTTATGACGATACCCCACAAGCATTTGCTGCGCTGCGTAATGGTAACGTCCAAGCGATTACCCAAGACGATGCAAAACTGGTTGGCTTATTAGGTAATCTACCAGAAAAAGTAAAAGTAGATTTTGAAATTTCACCGTTTAGCTTAACCAAAGAGTACCAAGCTCTGGCTGCTAGCAAAGGCGAAACGCGTTTAGTTGAAAACGTGAATGAAACCCTGCTGAAACTGGAAAAAGATGGTAAAGCCGAAGTGATTTATAACCGTTGGTTTGGTCCAGACACCAAAGCTGCCCAACCACGCGGTGACTTTAAATTTGCCCCACTGAGCGAACAACAACCACAGTCTTAATCGATAGTGGCAAGAAGTAAGTGATTTGAAACCCTGCACTGTGTGCGGGGTTCTTGGTTATACGGGGTGAGCTTTTTAGTCACAGGATGTGAAAGAAATAGGTCGTGAACTATGTTTGAGAAATTTGTCAGCGGTGATTTTTGGTCTGCGCATTTATTAGCGCCACAGTACCTTGAATGGTTCGGCTATGGCTTTGTTTTAACAGTCTGGATCTCGATTTGCACCATTATTGCTGCCACCTTTTTAGGCTTTTTAGTTGCATCAGCAAAGGATAGCCAGATTGCTCCTCTACGCTGGGGAGTGAGCATCTATATTTCTATTTTTAGAAACACGCCTTTGTTGGTGCAGTTATTCTTCTGGTATTTCGCCTCGGGAGAAATTCTCCCTTCTGCGGCGATGGAATGGCTAAATACGCCTCATGAAATCAACGTATTTGGGCTCACTGTAGGTTGGCCTTCTTTTGAATTTTTAGCCGGTTTTATTGGGTTAACGTTATACACCGTTCCCTTTATTGCAGAAGAAATTCGCGCGGGGATCCGTGGGGTACGCCAAGGCCAAAAATATGCCGCGTTTGCGCTGGGGCTGACTTCGTGGCAGGCGATGAAATTGGTGGTATTGCCTCAAGCGGTCAAAATCGCCATGCCGCCGTTACTTGGGCAGTATATGAATGTAGTGAAAAATTCCTCATTAACCATGGCGATTGGCGTCGCGGAGCTCTCTTATGTGTCTCGCCAAGTGGATAGCCAAACCTTACAAACCTTCACTGCATTTGGAGTAGCAACGGTGCTGTATATCGCCATTATTGCGTTGATGGAAGGCTGGGGACAATGGCGACTGCAACGTAACTTGGCTCAGGGGGTGTAACATGGATTTTTCAGTAATCGAACAAAATTGGCAATATTTACTGTTTGGGACTTTCCCTGATGGCCCATTAGAAGGGGCAGCGTTGACACTGGTGATTAGCTTGTTGGCAGGGGCGGCATCCATTGTCTTAGGGACATTGGGCGGTATTGCATTAGCCATGCTACGTGGCTTTTGGGTTAACCTATTTGCGGCAGTTTTAGGCTTTTTCCGTGCAATTCCTGTCATTATGTTGATATTTTGGACGTATTTCTTGTTGCCTATCTTATTAGGCACAGAGATCCCCGGGATCACCACGGTGGTCTGTGCACTCGCCTTGATCACATCGGCTTACTTAGCCCATGCTGTAAAAGCAGGGATCTTAGCAATAGGCGCAGGGCAATGGCAGGCAGGGTTGTCTCTTGGTTTCAGTCGTTGGCAAGTATTGTGGAATATCGTTTTACCCCAAGCGTTACGTATGATGGTGCCGTCGTTTATTAACCAATGGGTGGCGTTGATTAAAGACACTTCATTAGCCTATGTTGTGGGTGTGGCAGAATTATCTTTCTTAGCAACTCAAGTGAATAACCGCGAAATGGTTTATCCACTGGAAGTTTTCTTATTCGTGGCATTTATCTATTTTGTGATGTGCTTTGCGGTAGAAATCATTGCCAATGTAGTGGCAAAAAAACTCAGTGCACAAAATGACCCGCACAAGCTGGCGGCAAGGCGCAGCTTATTATTTTGGCGTAGACAAAAATTGTTAGCACTATCCTAAATAGGAATGGCGGTTTTTATACCGCCATCTTACCAAAACCCATTTTTATTCTTTTTCATAATTCATCGCGTTGTATCAGTTAGTTAGGACATTTTGCCTGTTGAACTTCACGCAATCGTTTTCTTTTGCGATTTTTAATTGTAGTATAGGGCGAAAAAAACTTTTTTTGGGCGCGATATCTAATGAGTAATCAATCTTCTAGCTCGGCACAACCGCAGAGCTTGTTTCAGCGTGTTTTTAAATTACAAGAACACGGCACAACCGCACGAACTGAAGTTGTTGCTGGCTTCACAACCTTCCTGACGATGGTGTATATCGTCTTTGTTAACCCTCAAATTTTGTCAATTGCAGGCATGGACATCAAAGCGGTATTCGTTACCACCTGCTTGATTGCGGCAATTGGCAGTATTTTGATGGGCTTACTCGCTAACTTACCGATTGCGGTTGCACCGGCGATGGGGCTGAATGCCTTCTTTGCATTCGTGGTGGTTGGCGCGATGGGGTATTCATGGCAAGTGGCGATGGGCGCTGTTTTCTGGGGCGCAGTTGGCTTATTTATCCTGACATTATTCCGCATTCGTTACTGGATTATTGCTAATATCCCTCTGAGCTTACGTGTGGGGATCACCAGCGGTATTGGTTTATTTATCGCGATGATGGGGTTGAAAAACTCCGGTATTATCGTGGCAAACCCAGATACACTAGTGTCAATCGGTAACTTAACACACCATAACGTGTGGTTAGGCGCGCTGGGCTTCTTTATTATTGCTATCTTAGCCGCGCGTAACATCCATGCGGCGGTGTTAGTGTCTATTGCCGTGACTACCTTAATTGGTCTGGCTCTGGGAGATGTGCAATACACCGGTATTTTCTCTATTCCACCCAGTATCACTAGCGTAGTAGGGCAAGTGGACTTCGCTGGCTCATTAGATTTAGCGCTATCTGGCGTGATTTTTGCCTTTATGTTGGTCAATTTATTTGACTCATCAGGCACCATGATTGGTGTGACAGACAAAGCTGGGATCACTAATGAACGAGGAACGTTCCCGCGGATGAAGCAAGCTTTGTATGTCGATAGCTTAAGCTCTGTTGCTGGTTCGGCAATGGGAACCTCATCGGTAACGGCCTATATTGAAAGCTCTTCAGGGGTGTCAGTCGGTGGGCGTACGGGGTTAACAGCAGTTGTTGTCGGCATCTTATTCCTATTGACCATGTTTATCTCTCCACTTGCGGGTATGGTTCCTGCTTATGCAACCGCGGGCGCATTGATTTACGTCGGTGTGTTGATGACATCAAGCCTGACTCGCGTGAAATGGGATGACTTAACGGAATCTGTCCCTGCATTTATTACCGCAGTGATGATGCCGTTTAGCTTCTCGATTACCGAAGGGATTGCGTTAGGGTTTATTGCGTACTGTGCGATGAAAATCGGGACAGGGCGCTGGCGTGATCTGGGCCTGTGCGTGATTTTAGTGGCGGCGATGTTTTTGCTTAAAATGATTTTAGTCGACGCCTAAAATGTTCTTCATACTTCAAGCTGTGGCGTGAATGCTCGTCATATTTTGCGCCGTAGCGTTGTTGGCTGCGGTTGCTAACCCTAGTCACATACTTATGTATGCTCCTAGGGATTAGCAACTCTTGCCGCCTTGCTACAGCACAAACTATTTAGAGCATTGGAGCACTAGCTCTTCCCATATTATGAACTGTGGCAGTGGACTATTAATTTTTCCTTTCTGAATGACTTCTTATCCTCTACATGCAACTCGAATTATTTAAGGTATAATCAGTAAAGTACTGTTGCGAAGGCAGGGTGGAATAAAAAATCCGCTGAAATTGCAAACTAGTGCTTTCCCCCTTTATGGGATCCTGCTAGATTTCGCAGCAGAAACTGACTTTATCAAGGTATCAGACCATGAACGCACCAAAAAAACCGGCAGCTAAGCCAAAGAAAAAATACCGTAAAACCAAAGAAGAATTAAACGCGGAAGGCCGTGAACGTAAACGCGAGAAAAAACATCGTGGGAATAAGTCAGGCAGCCGTAATCAAGACTCATCATCGAATAATCAAAAGAGTGGACAGAATTCGTTAGTTGACCCACGTTTGGGTAGCAAAAAGCCGATCCCTTTAATTATCGATGAAAAACAAGTATCTAAGCCTGTTATTGAGAAAAAACAGCCAGTTGTTAAAGAAAAACTGACGCCTGAAAAAGAGTTAGAGCTGTTAGAAAGCGATGACCGCTTAGATAGCTTATTAGCGCGCCTAGAAGATGGCGAAACGGTTAATGCAGAAGAGCAAAAATACATCAATACCTGTTTAGACCGTATTGACGAACTGATGAATATCTTAGGCATTGAATATGCTGAAGAAGAAGAGGAAGAAGACGAAGATAAATTAGATGACATTATGCGCATCTTAAAAAGCAAATAACTTCGTTTAACCATCCCTCGTGCAAGCGGGGGATGCGTCTGTTTTTTTCTACAAACTCACTTTTCTTTGATGTTGCATCAAGTCTCTTTTCTCTAACATATTTATAATATCACTATGTTGTGAAGTTTTTTCACACTCACCGAATAACAAATTAAATAAGGTGCAACCCGTTGTAATGGTTTGAGCTTTTGGTCAATTGAGGAATGTTATGTCAGAGCAAAATATTGTTTGGGATCTTTCTCTCATTCAGAAATACAATTATTCAGGGCCGCGATATACGTCATATCCAACCGCCTTGGAATTTAATCAAGACTATGATGAACAAGCGTTTATTAGCGCCACGGCGCGTTATCCTGAACGTCCTTTGTCCCTGTATGTGCACATTCCTTTTTGCCATAAACTCTGCTATTTCTGTGGCTGTAATAAATTAGTTACTCGCCAAAAACATAAAGCGGATGAATATTTAAAAGTTATTGAAAAAGAAATTATTCAGCGCGCATCTTTATTAAAAAACCGCACTGTCACGCAAATGCATTGGGGCGGCGGTACGCCGACGTATCTTGATAAAGCCCAAGTTAGCCATTTAGTTGGCTTATTGAAAAAATATTTTCATTTTGCCGATGATGTGGAAATGTCTATTGAAGTCGACCCGCGTGAAATTGAACTCGATATGATTGACCACTTGCGCTATGAAGGCTTTAACCGCCTAAGTATGGGCGTGCAGGACTTCAATAAAGAAGTGCAGGTATTGGTAAATCGCGAACAAGATGAAGACTTCATTTTTGCCTTGATTAAGCGCGCGAAAGAAACGGGTTTTACATCAACCAGTATTGACCTGATTTATGGTTTGCCAAAACAGACCCCCGAAAGCTTTGCCTTTACATTGAAAAAAGTCGCAGAGTTATCGCCTGATCGCTTAAGCGTATTTAATTATGCTCACTTACCAAATTTATTTGCAGCGCAGCGCAAAATCAAAGATGAAGACTTACCGAGCGCAGAGCAAAAACTCGATATTCTGCAAGATACCATTGCGACGTTAACCAAGGGGGGCTACCAGTTTATCGGGATGGATCACTTTGCCCGCCCTGAAGATGAGCTGGCAGTCGCGCAGCGTGAGGGAATTTTGCACCGTAATTTCCAAGGTTATACCACCCAAGGGGATTGCGATCTGTTAGGGTTAGGTGTTTCGGCTATCAGCATGCTAGGGGATAACTACGCGCAGAACCAAAAAGACTTAAAAACCTATTATGCACAGGTTGAAGAGCAAGGGCATGCTTTATGGCGTGGCTTAGTTTTAACCGATGATGATTGCTTGCGCCGTGATGTGATCAAAACCTTAATCTGTAATTTCCAACTGGATTTTGCACAAATAGAAGCCTTATACCCGATTGATTTTAAATCTTATTTTAAAGAAGATTTGGAATTATTGAAGCCAATGGCGGAAGATGGGCTGGTGGAGATCTCCGCAACAGGGATTAAAGTGACTCCGCAAGGGCGTTTGTTGATCCGCAATGTGTGCATGTGTTTTGATGTGTATTTGCGGGGGCAGATGAGGCAGCGGCAGTTTTCCCGCGTCATCTAATACTCTTCATATTTCGCGCAATAGCTGCGTTGGCTTTATTCGGCTACTCGGGTCACATACTTTTGTATGCTCCCGATTTTCGTCATCCTTCGTGTTGTGGCGGTGTTGGCTTCATTCGGCTACTTGGGTCACATACTTATGTATGCTCCCCAAGCTATCCTCATTTTGCCGCCTAGCCACAGCGCGAATGAT